>JAFMJM010000337.1 GCA_017853455.1 Acidimicrobiia bacterium
GCGTCCGGCCGTTGGTCAGCACGACCTCTCGGTCGGCGACCGGACGCACCAGGTCGAGCTCGTGCGAGGCGATCAGCACCGCCGTCCCCGAATCGCTCGCCGATGCCAGCACGCCGTCGAGGAACGCCCGTCCCGGCACGTCGAGCCCGGCATGGGGCTCGTCGAGGAGCAGCAGCTCCGGGCGGCGCACCAGACCGACCGCGAGTCCCAGCCGCCGCCGCTGGCCGGTCGACAGTCGTCCGTGACGCACGTCGGCCAACGGAGTGAGGCCCAGTTCGCCGACGACCGTATCGGCATCGGCGTCGGACCGGCCGGTCGTCCGGGCCGCGAAGCGCACGTTCTCCAGGACGGTCAGGTCGTCGTAGGCGGCGGCCTCCTGCCCGACCAGGGCCAGGCGGGACCGGTGGCCCCGGCGGTCGCGGGTGAGATCGGTGCCGAGCACCTCGGCCGCGCCCTGGTGGACCGGGACGAGCCCGGCCACGACCCGCAACAGGGTCGTCTTCCCCGCGCCGTTGCCCCCCGACAGCAGCACGACCTCGCCGGCCTCGACGTCGAGGTCCACGCCGGCGAGGGCCGGGAAGCGACCCAGCAGGCAGACGACGCTTCGGAGCCGGACGACCGGGGACACTGCGCCTCCGTGGGCGGACGGGGACTGGAGTGTACGGAGGCCCCCCGAACGGGGGCGAACCCGCTGCCGGGCCGACTCCGGCGTCAGCTCCGTAGGATGCACCGGTGCGCCGCATCCTGTCGGGCGTCGGCCGGACCCTGATCGTCGCCGGCCTGCTCCTCCTGATCTTCCTCGGCTACCAGCTCTGGGGCACCGGCATCTACACCAGCCAGGCCCAGGACCGCCTCGGGCGCGAGTTCCGCACGACCGTCGACAGCCCGACCGGCCGGTCGACCCCGTCGTTCCCGTCGGCCACCACCGTCCCGCCCGGGGCCACCACGACCACGACCGTCCCGGCCCCGGCACCGCCCGACGGCGACGCCATCGCCCACCTCGTCATCCCCAAGATGGAGCTCGACTCGTACGTCGTCCAGGGCGTCGACACGCCCCAGCTCCGCCTCGGTCCCGGGCACTACCCCGAGACCCCCCTGCCCGGGCAGTCGGGCAACGCCGGCATCGCCGGCCACCGGACCACCTACCTCCACCCGTTCGGTCGCCTCGACGAACTCGAGTCCGGCGACGAGATCCAGGTCACGACCACCCAGGGATCGTTCACCTACCGCGTCTACGAGAAGTTCGTCGTCACCCCCGACGCCACCGACGTCCTCCTGCCCGATCCGACCCGTCCGGCGATCCTCACCCTCACCACCTGCCACCCCCGGTACTCGGCGGCCCAGCGGCTCGTCGTCAAGGCCGAACTCGAGATCCCCGAGGGGTACCTGCCCCTCCCGCCCGTCACCCAGCCCCTCGTCGACGGCGGGCGCGGCACCGCCCTCGACGCCACGCTCGGGGGCAACAAGGAATCCCGGCTGCCCCTCGTCCTCGCCGGCCTCCTCACCGTCCTGGTCGGTGGCCTCTGGTGGCTCTGGTTCCACCGCAAGCCCCGGTGGTGGGTCTGGGTCGTGGGGGCGGTGCCGTTCCTGGCCGCCTTCCTGGTCTTCTGCTACTTCCTCGAGCGGATCCTCCCCAACAACATCTGACGCCCGCGTCACGCCCCCACCCCGGCCGTGTCCGATCCGGCCTGACGCACTGGCCGCCGGCCAGGGGGTGCCTTGAAGTGCCCCTCCTGTCGGGAGACACTTTTCCGGGATGGGCGACGTGGGAATGCCGATACCGCATGACGCGGCCGAACCGCCCGACGACATCCACGCGCTGATCGCCAGTTTCCGGCCCGACGCCGTGCGCGTCGCCCGGCGCCTCGTCCGCACCCAGGCCGAAGCCGAGGACCTCGCCCAGACGGCCCTGGTCAACGTGCTCGCCCGCGCCCACGCGATCAGCGACCCGTCGTTCGTCCGGCCCTACCTGCTGACCGCCGTGCGCAACCTCTGGCGGAACCAGATCCGCACCTCGAAGCGGTGCCAGCCGGCTCGCGACGAGACTCTCTTCGACCGCATCCCCGACACGTCCGAGGTCGACGAGCCGTCGTACTCCGAGGTCGACGCCGCCATGGTCCGGCGGGCGATGGAGGGCCTCTCCCCGAAGAACCTCGAGATCCTCCAGCTCCGCCACGTCGAGCACCTCGACTACGCCGCCATCGGCGAACGCCTCGGCATCTCCGCCCCGACCGCCCGGCAACGGGTCCACCGCGCCACCGAGCAACTGCGCAGCGCCTGCTTCACCGCCGACACCGAGCAGACCGCCCGTCGCGTCTGCCACCTCACCAAGGTCCGGATGGCCCGCTACGCACGTGGAGTGCTCGCCCACCGGGTCGCCGAGCGGGTCACCGAGCACCTCCGTGACTGCGACGACTGCATGGACAGCTACGTGCAGCTCATCGACGTGCTCGACCTCCCGTGCCGCCCCGAACTGACCGAGCAATCCGCCCCCACCGACCTCGCCGACCCCACGACGGAGGTCTGACCGTGCCCGCCGACAACGTCATCCCGATCAACCCGCAGGTCCGGATCCCCGATTCGGCCCGAACCGCTGAGCGCACGCCACGACGGTTCCGTTGGTTCGTCGCCGGGCTGACCGTCGTCTGGGCCGGCGCACTCACCGCAGCACTGCTCTTCACGCCGTTCCCGGCGCTCTGGCAACTTCTCGTCCTCGCCGCCCTCGTCGTCGCGGCCGAGCACCGGTTCGTGCTGTTCGGCGACGAGACCTCGATGAGCGCCAGCATCGTCGTCATCCTCTGCGCCGTCACCTTCTGGCGTTCCGATGCCTACCTGGTCGGCCCCATGCTCGTCGCCAGCTGCGGCGGCCTC
>JAFMJM010000050.1 GCA_017853455.1 Acidimicrobiia bacterium
GGGCGATCGGCACGAACTCGACGTCGAACGGGCCGATGCGGATGCGGTCGCCGTCGGCGACGGGGATCAGCTCGGTCCGCCCGAGCATGCCCGCCTCCTCGATGCGGTTGCGGGCGAAGCCGAGGCACAGCGCCGAGCCGTAGACCGGCGCCGACACGTCGCGCAGGAGGTACGCCAGGGCGCCCACGTGGTCCTCGTGGCCGTGGGTGAGCACGACGCCCTCGACCCGGTCGGCGTTTTCGCGCAGGTAGGTGAAGTCGGGCAGCACCAGGTCCACGCCGGGCATGTCGGCGTCGGGGAACATCAGCCCACAGTCGACGACGAGGATCCGCCCCTCGACCTCGAGGCAGAAGCAGTTGCGTCCGATCTCCCCCAGTCCGCCGAGGAAGACGATGCGGACCGGTGCTGCCATCGGGCGAGGCTACCGGCCGGGGCCGGGGACCCCGACCGGGTCAGACGGCCGCGCGGTCCTCGGCGACGGCGTCGAGCGAGCCGTACTCCTCGGTGGTGTCGGCCCAGTCCTCGAACTGGATGACGCCGAGGTCCTCGAAGCGGTGCCGCAACCAGCCGTCGGCGGCGTCGAGCAGGCCGAGCTTCTTGCAGTTGGGCACGATCTTGGAGAAGAGCATCCCCTGGAAGATGGGGCGGTCGGGAGCGTTCAGCGTGAACTGGACGGCCTCCTTGACGTCGACGCCCATCCGCTCCCAGACCTCCTGCGTGAGGAACCGGTCGCGCATGCGCACCGCGGCCTCGAAGGCGAACTCCTGGCGCTCCCGGATCTCGGCGGCCGACAGCTGGGCGTAGAACTCCTGGAGCGAGATGACCCCGAACGCCACGTGACGCGCCTCGTCGCTCATGACGTAGCGCAGGAGCTGCTTCAGCAGCGGCTCTGTGGTCAATTGGTGGATGAACCCGAACGACGCCAGCGCCAGACCCTCGACCATGATCTGCATGCCGAGGTAGGTCATGTCCCACCGGTTGTCGGCGATGATGTCGTCGAGCAGCAGCTTCAGGTGGGCGTTGATCGGGTAGTGCCCCGACAGCTTCTCGTCGAGGTAGCGGGCGAACACCTCGACGTGGCGGGCTTCGTCCATCACCTGGGTGGCGGCGTAGTACTTGGCGTCGATCCACGGCACGGTCTCGACGATCTGGGCGGTGCAGATGAGCGCGCCCTGCTCGCCGTGCATGAACTGCGAGAGGGTCCAGTTCTGCGTCTCCATGTGGAAGCGCGTCCAGTCGTCCTCGGTCCAGCCCTCGACCGGAGTTCCCGTGAGGTCCATCGAGCCGAAGATGCCCTCGTTCTGGATGCGGTTCGCCTCGACCACCGCCGCCTGGTCGACCTCGGTGTCCCAGGGCAGGTCGTCGGCGTTCCACTGCGACGTCTTGGCCTTCTCGTAGAGCTTCGACAGCGCCGGCCGACTGCGCTCGTAGTCCCAGGTGAAGATGGCGTCGGCGTCCGTGCGGACGGCGTGGACGACCGCGTCGACGTCGGTGTTGGTGACCGCCAGGATGGCGTCGACGTCGTTGACGTCGCTGCGGCCGATCATCGTCTCGTTGGTGGTCATCGGTCCTCCTGCGGGTTGCCGGGGTCACGGTGCACGGCGTGGGGGATGTGGGGGGTGTCGGTCAGGCCCGGGGCGACGAAGGTCGCCACGAGGTCGGCGACGGCGACCGGGTCGGCGACGTCGACGGGCGGGTTCGGGAACCAGCACAGGCAGAGGCCGAGGCGCACCGTCCAAGCCGCGACGCGGGTCGGGTCGGCGGCGAACCGGGCGAACGCCGGCGCCAACCGCTCGCCGGCGGCCACGAGGAGGCGGTCGCCGCCCTCGAACGCCAGGTGCGGGTGGAGCAGGTGGGGCTCGCGGTCGGCGACGGTCACGAGGGCCGGCTCGGTCGCGACGAAGGCGGCACCGGTGAGGACGACGGCGGTGACGGCGTCGGCCAGGGTGGGCGCCGCGTCGGCGGCCGCCACGAGCCGCCCCACCAGCCGGTCGGCGGCGGCCTCGACCGCGGCGGCGACCAGGGCCCGCTTCGACGGGAACGACCGGTAGATCGTCGCCCGCGAGCAGCCCGCCTCGCGGGCGATGTCGTCGACGGTCAGCCCCGTGACCCCGGTCCGGGCGATGCAGGCGAGCACGGCGTCGGGCACCGGACGCGCCTCCACGGGTGCCGGCGGCGCCAGGGTCATCACGAGGTGAGACGATAGCGCAGGATCTGTCTCAGTGTCCAGCGGCCCGGGGGTCGGCCAGGTCGACGATCTCCGCGATCCGGGCGGCCAGGCCCCCCACGTGGGGCGGGGAGAGCATCGTCAGGTGCTCCCCCGCCACCAGGCCGCCGGGCAGATCCCCCCAACCCGTGGCGGCACCCGACCCCGCCACCAGCAGGTGCCACACGGGGAACGCCGCCGGACCGGGTCGGTAGCCCACGAGGGCCCGGACCCCGATGTCGGTGAAGGCGGCGAAGCGCCGGGGATCCTGCGACGGCGGGCCGGGGTCGCGGATCAGGGCCCGACGCGGGAGGCGGTCCCACCACCCCGCCAGGCCGGACCGCCACCGGCGGAGCGCCGGGGGACGGGGCTGGAGCCAGAGCAGGACGGCGTCGAGCAGGACCACCACCGGCGACCCGCCGGCGGCGGCCAGACGGCGGCCCACCTCGAACGCCACCGCTCCCCCGGCCGAGTGCCCGACCAGGACCACGGGCCCCTCCGGGACCGCGCCCGTCAGCGCCGCCGCACCCCGGTCGGCCTGGGCGTCGATCGTCCGGTCGGGATCACCCACCGTGTGCAGCCCGTGGGCCTCGACCACCCGGAACGGCTGGTCGTCGCCCAGCGTCCGCGCCAGCCACCGGAACGCCAGCGCCGTGCTCCCGGCACCGGGGAACGCCACGATCGGCGGCCGGGAGCCGGTCTCGGTCAGGACGACGACGTCGGACACCCGCGGCGCGAACGACGCGCGGGCGAGCGTCCGCAGGACCTCGGCGAGCGCCGCGGGCGTCGCGGCCTCGATCAGCTCGGTCGGCTCCAATTCGCCCCAGCCCAGGTCGGAGCAGCCGAGGGCGAGGTCGACCGCCGCGAGCGAGTCGAGCCCGAGCTCCCAGAGGTCGTCGTCGGGACCGACGGTCTCGAGCCGCAACGCGGTCGCGCAGAGGTGCACCACGTCGGCGAGCAGCGGATCCACCGTCGGTCGTGGTGCCTCGGGCACGATCAGACCGGCGTCCCGGCGATCAGCACGCCGCCGAGGAGCTCGTGACGAACCACGCCGCGCACGGCGTCGGGATCGTCGAGGTCGAGGGCGCCGGGGGTCGACATGATCGACAGCCCCAGCGACGCCACGTACCGCGCCGCGGCGTCGAGATCGACCCCGGGCCGCACGCGACCGGCCTCCGCCTCCCGACGGAGCCGGGGCCGGAGGAACGCCACGACGCCCTCGTGGATGCGGCCCTCCTCGGCGGTGATGAACGGCAACAGGCGCTCGGGCTCCGACACCAGGAGGTCCTGGAGGACCGAGTGTCCGCGGATCCGGTGGTGGGCGTCGACCAGGGCCGTCTCGAGCACCGTCGCGAGATCGGGAGCGTCGGCCACCGCTGCCGCGAGCCCGGCGAAGAACCGCTCGAGCTCGCGCCCGACCATCGCCGCGAACAACTCGTCGCGCCCGCCCGGGAACAGGCGGTAGCAGGTCGCCCGCGACACCCCCGCCTCCCGGGCGACGTCCTCGACCGTCGTCTTGGCCAGACCGAACCGCGACACGGTGACGAACGCCGCCTCGAGCACCCGCTCGCGGTTGTCGACCACGGTCGTCGCTACAGACCCAGCAGCGCGTCGAGCCCGATCGTGAGACCCGGCTTCTCGCGGACCGCCCGCACCGCCATCAACACCCCGGGCATGAACGACGACCGGTCGTAGGAGTCGTGCCGGATCGTCAGGGTCTGCCCGGTGGTGCCGAGGATGACCTCCTGGTGGGCGACCATGCCGCGCATCCGGACCGAGTGCACCCGGATCCCACCCGGACCCTCGCCGCCGCGGGCGCCGTCGACCACCGTCTTCGTGGTGGGGTCGGGAGCCCAGTCCGCCGACGCCTCCGCCATGCGCTGGACCGTGAGCATCGCGGTTCCCGACGGGGCGTCGACCTTCTCGTCGTGGTGGAGCTCGATCACCTCGGCGGTCTCGAAGTAGGGCGCCGCCAACTCGGCGAACCGCATCATCAGCACGGCACCGATCGCGAAGTTGGGGGCGATGACCGCGTTGGCGGTGCTCGCCGCGAACCGCTCGGCGAACCGGGCGAGATCGGCGTCGGAGAACCCGGTCGTCCCGACCACCGCGTGGACCCCGTGGTCGGCGCACCAGTCGAGGTTGACGCGGGCGGCGTCGGCGACGGTGAAGTCGACGACGACCTCCGCCCCGGCGGCGACCAGCGCGTCGGCGGAGGACGCGACCTGCACGCCGGCGACGGGGATGCCGAGCTGCTGGAGGTCGATCCCGGCGTGGTACGGGTCGACCGCCGCCACCAGGTCGCACCCCGGATCGGCGGCCACGGCCGCGCAGACCGTCGCCCCCATCCGCCCCGCCGCTCCGAAGACTCCCACCCGGATCATGGGAGTGAGGCTAGACCGCGGCTCCGGCGAGATCGGCCTCGGTGACCGGACCCACGGCGGCGAGGGTCCGGGGGGCGCCGCGCAGGACCCGGTCGACCACGCGGGCCACGTCGGTGGCGGTGACGGCGTCGAAGCGGGCCACCACCTCGTCGAGCGTCGGGACCTCGCCGTGGGTGAGGAGGGACTGGCCGATCCGGTTCATGCGGCTCGACGAGCTCTCGAGCGACACCGCCGCCGATCCGACGATGTGCCCCTTCGCGAGGTCGAGCTCGCGGTCGCTCACCCCGCCGTCGGCCACGAGCCGGTCGATCTGGGCGTGGAGCACCTCGAGGAGCTCGCCGACCCGCTCGGGCGCCGTGCCGGCGTAGATCCCGAGCGCACCGGTCTCGGCGTAGGCCGCCCGGAACGAGTACACGGAGTAGGCGAGGCCCCGCTGCTCGCGCACCTCCTGGAACAGCCGTGACGCCATGCCCCCGCCGAGCACCTGGTTGAGCACCCCGAAGGCGTAGCGGTCGGGGTCGTCGAGGGCGAGCGCGCGGGTGCCCAGCACGAGGTGCACCTGCTCGAGGTCGTCCTCCACCACCGCCAGCGACTCGGGTCCGGGCTCGCCGTCGTGGAGCAGTCGGGCGGGACGGGCCGGACCGTCGTGGATCCGCAGGGCGTCCTCGACCAGCGCGACGACCCCGTCGTGGTCGACGTTGCCGGCGGCGGCGACCACCAGGTTGTCGGGCTGGTAGTGCGTGCGGTGGTAGTCCGCGATGCGCTCGCGGGGCATCCCCTCGATCGTCTCGCGGGTCCCGACGATCTCACGACCGATCGGGTGCCCTGGGAAGACCGCACCCGCGAACGCGTCGACGACGAGGTCGTCGGGGTCGTCGTCGCGGGTGCGGATCTCCTCGAGGATCACCTTGCGCTCCGACTCCACCTCGTCGGGCCGCAGGGCCGGCGACCAGACGATGTCGGAGAGGATGTCGACCGCCAGCGGCAGGTCGCGGTCGGGCACCCGGACGTAGAACGACGTCAACTCGTGGGAGGTGAAGGCGTTCATGTCGCCGCCGACCGACTCGACCGCCTCGGCGATCTCGGCGGCCGACCGGCGGTCGGTGCCCTTGAAGAGCAGGTGCTCCAGGAAATGGCTGGCTCCGGCGAGCGCGTCGGGTTCGTCGCGCGCGCCGGAGCCCACCCAGAATCCCACCGATGCCGACCGGAGGGTCGGCATGGCCTCGGTGACGACCCGGACCCCCGACGCGAGTCGGGAGGTACGGATCGGTTCGCGGTCGGTCAGCGTCGGCCGCCCCGTCGGCGCCGGCCACCGCCGCCGCCACCGCCACCGCCACCTTCGCCGCGGCTCTCGTCGGCCGGGCCGAGGTCACCGAACTCCTCGCGGGCGGTCTCCTCCCAGGTCGACTCGAACGACACCGTCTCGCGGGAGGCACCCGCCGCCGGGGCCGGAGCGTCGCCCGCCGGGGCGGACGCCGCCGGGGCCGGAGCCGCCGCCCCACTCTCGTCGTCGTCGCCGACGAGCGAGAGGGAGAGCTTGCCCGAGTTGTCGATGTCGTCGACCCGCACGGAGACCGAGTCACCGAGATTCAGCACGTCCTCGACCCGCTCGATGCGCTTGCCGCGCCCGAGCTTGGAGATGTGCAGCAGGCCGTCCTTGCCGGGGAGCACGTTGACGAACGCCCCGAACTTGGTGACGTTGACGACCTTGCCCTCGTAGACCGCACCGAGCTCGGCGGTGGGCGGGTCGAGGATGAGCTCGACCCGGCGCCGGGCCTCGTTGACGGCGGTCGAGTCCTTGGACCCGATGGTGACCGTGCCGACCACGCCGTCGTCGCTGACCGCGACGTCGGCGCCCGTCTCGGACGTGATGGTGTTGATGACCTTGCCCTTGGGCCCGATCACCTCGCCGATCTTGTCCATCGGGATCTCGAAGGAGATGATCTTCGGCGCCGTGCCCTTGACGTCGTCACGCGGGGCGGCGAGCGCCGCATCCATCACGTCGAGGATCTGGAGCCGGGCCTCCTTCGCCTGGTGCAGCGCCTGGATCAGGACGTCGGCGGGGAGTCCGTCGATCTTGGTGTCGAGCTGGAGCGCGGTGACGGAGTCACGCGTGCCGGCCACCTTGAAGTCCATGTCGCCGAAGGCGTCCTCGGCCCCGAGGATGTCGGTCAGGGTGACGTACTTGCCCTCGTGGTAGACGAGGCCCATCGCGATGCCCGCCACCGGCGCCTTGATCGGCACGCCGGCGTCCATCAGCGACAGCGTCGAGCCGCAGACCGACGCCATCGAGGTGGAGCCGTTCGAGGCGAGCACGTCGGAGACGACCCGCAGGGTGTAGGGCCACTCGACCGCGCTCGGCACCACCGGCACGAGGGCCCGCTCGGCCAGCGCGCCGTGGCCGATCTCGCGGCGCTTGGGCGAGCCGACGCGACCGGTCTCACCGGTCGAGAACGGCGGGAAGTTGTAGTGGTGCATGTAGCGCTTGCGGTCGTCGATGCCGATGGTGTCGAGCATCTGCTCCATGCGCGGCATGCCCAGCGTGGTGACGGTCAGGACCTGGGTCTCGCCCCGCTGGAAGAGCCCGGTGCCGTGGGCGGTGGGGATCAGGTCGACGTCGGCCGACAGCGGGCGGATCTGGGAGGTCGTCCGGCCGTCGATCCGGAGGCCCTCCTCCACGATCCGGGTGCGGACGACCTTCTTCTGGAGCGACCGGAAGGCGGCCTTGATCTCCTTGGCCCGGCCGGCGAACTGGCCCGGCTCGGCGTCGGAGCCGACGAGCGTGGCGATGAGCCCCGACTCGATCTGGGCCAGGTGGTCGTTGCGGGCCGTCTTGTCGGCGGTCGACATGGCCGTCTTGGTCTCGGCCAGGACGGCCGCGGTGACGGCGTCCATGACGTCGGGCTGGTAGTCGAAGTGCGGCTCGAAGGACTTGACCGCGATCGGGCCCTTGGCGACCTGCACGGCCTTGACCAACTCGAGCTGCAGGTCGATCGAGGCGCCGATCCACTGCTTGGACCACTCCAGGCCCTGGGCCAGGACCTCTTCGTCGACCTTGGGCGCACCGCTCTCGTAGAGCTCCCAGGTCTTCTCGGTGCCGCCGGCCTCGACCATCATGATGGCGATGTCGCCGTCGTGGAGGCGCCGACCCGCGACCACCATCTCGAAGGTCGACTGGTCGCCCTCCTGGTAGGTCGGGTGGGCGTGCCACTCGCCGTCGATCTGGGCGATGCGCACCGCACCGATCGGGCCGTCGAACGGGATGCCCGACACCATCAGGGCCGCCGAGGCGCCGTTGATCGACGCGACGTCGTGGGGGTTCTCGAGGTCGGCGCCGAGGATCGTGGCGATGACCTGGACCTCGTTGCGGAAGCCGTCGGGGAACGACGGACGCAGCGGACGGTCGGTGAGGCGGCAGGTCAGGATCGCCTGCTCGCCCGGCCGGCCCTCACGCCGGAAGAACGAGCCGGGGATCTTGCCGGCGGCGTACATGCGCTCCTCGACGTCGACCGTGAGCGGGAAGAAGTCGATGCCCTCGCGGGGCTTGGAGGTGACCACGGTCGAGAGCAGCGTGGTGTCGCCGAGGCGGACCAGGACCGCACCGTCGGCGAGCTGGGCGAGCCGACCGGTCTCGAGGGTCATGATCAGGCCGGCGTCGTTGACCGGGCCGGAGACGCGGATCGCGTCATTGGGGGAACTCATCGGGTTGGTGCTCCTTGTTCACAGAGACGAGCCCGGCGGTTCCCAGTTGTCAGGGTCCGGGCCCTCCGCGTCTGCGGGGCCCGGGCCGAGGCGACTGACAACCGACGGTGTCGCTCGTCGGCGGGTCCGCGGCCGGGCAGGGGCCCGGACGCGAAGCGGGGAGCGGACCGTCCGCTCCCCGAGAGGTGTTCCTACCGGCGCAGGCCGAGCTCCGCGATCAGCGCCCGGTACCGGTTGACGTCGTTGCGCTTCAGGTAGTCGAGCAACCGACGACGCCGACCGACGAGCATCAGCAGCCCACGGCGGGAGTGATGGTCCTTCTTGTGGACCTTGAGGTGCTCCGTCAGGTGGTTGATCCGCTCGGTGAGCAGGGCCACCTGGACCTCGGGGGAGCCGGTGTCGGTCCCGTGGAGGCGGTGCTTGTCGATCGTGGTGGCCTTGTCGGGCATGCGAACGCTGGTGCCTTTGCCTTCGAGGAACGGGTCCGGCCGACGGCCGGAAACGAGAAGCGTACCAGGCCCGGCGGCTCAGCCCCCGAGGAGGGCCCGGGCGGCGTCGCAGTCACGCCCCATCTGGGCCACCAGGGCCTCGACCGAGTCGAAGCGCTCCTCCCCCCGGAGCCGCTCCACGAACCGGACCCGGGCCTCCTGGCCGTAGAGGTCACCGGCGAAGTCGAGGAGGTGGACCTCGAGGAGGGGGCCGTCGGCCCGCTCGTAGAACGTGGGCCGGCGCCCGAGCGAGATGGCGGCCGGATGCTCGACCCCGTCGGGGGTGACGTAGGTGCCGGCGTAGATCCCGTCGGCGGGCAGGCAGATCCGCTCGGGCACCGCCACGTTGGCGGTCGGGAACCCGAGCTCGCGGCCGCGCCGGTCGCCCGTCTCGACCACCCCCCGCACCTCGTGGGGCCGGGGTGGACGGGCGAACAGGCGGGCGGCGTCGGCGACCCGGCCCTCCCCGAGCAGCCGGCGGATCTCGGTCGACGAGTAGGGCACGCCCCCGGCCTCGCCCTCGATGGGCACGAGCCCGAGGCCGAGCACCTCGAAGCCCAGCTCGCCCCCCATCTGCTCGAGGAGGCGCACCGAGCCGTGGCGCCGGTACCCGAAGTGGAAGTCGGCACCCACGATCACCACCCGGGTGCCCAGGCGCCGGACCAGCACCTCGTGCACGAAGTCCTCGGCGGGCTCCCGGCTGCGGGTCTCGTCGAAGGGCACCAGGCACGTCCGGTCGACGAAGCCGGTGGCGTCGAGCAGCTCGACCTTCTGGTCGATCGACGTGAGGAGCCGCGGGGCGGACTCCGGGCGGACCACCTCCGCCGGATGGCGGTCGAACGTCAGGCAGACCGCCTCGAGCCCCCGGGCCCGCGAGATCTCGTGGACGAGGCGCAGCACCGCCTGGTGCCCGAGGTGGACGCCGTCGTAGGCGCCGATGGTGACCACGGCCCCCCGGGGGTCACGTTCGAAGTCGTCGAGCAGGAAGGCGGGCACGTCCCCATTGTGCCGTCCCGGGATCAGTCGTCGGCCGGGAGCACCACCGCCGGGCGCACCCCGCTCCCCCGCCGCTCGAGGACCGCCAGGAGCACCCCGTCGGCTCGGACCGCGAACGGCCCCGGGCCGAGGCCCTCGAACCGCTCCGGGGGCAGGGGCGACCCGTGACCCACGGCCCGGGCCTCGTCGGGGTCGAGGTCGACCGCCACCAGCCCGCGCATGGCGGTGGCCGGGTCGAGCAGGGCGGCGTCGGGTCCGGCCTCCACGGCGTCGAGCGCCACGGCGTCGGCGAGCCCGAACGCCCCCACCCGCAGTCGGCGCAGCGAGCCGAGGTGGGCCGGACCACCGAGCGCCGCACCGAGGTCGGCGGCCAGCGACCGCACGTAGGTGCCACTGCCGCACACGACGTGGAGCGTGGCGCGCGGGTGGTCACCGGGTGTGAACGCCTCGACCGTCACGGCGTCGATGCGCACCCGCCGCGGTGCCCGCTCGACCTCCTCGCCCGCGCGCGCCAACTCGTGCAGGCGTCGCCCCCCGACCTTGATCGCCGAGACCATCGGGGGCACCTGGTCGATCTCGCCGACGAACCCGGTGGCCGCCCGCTCGACGTCGGTCCGGGTCACCGGCATGGCGCGCTCCTCGAGCACCTCACCCGCGGCGTCGAGGGTGGAGGTCGCGACCCCGAACACCACGTCGCCGCGGTACTCCTTGTCGGTCTCCTGGAGGAACCGCAGGAGCCGGGTGACCCGACCGAGACCCACGAGCAGCACACCGGTGGCGTCGGGATCGAGCGTGCCCGCGTGTCCGATGCGGCGTTGGCCGTAGATCCGGCGCAGGCGCGCCACCACGTCGTGGGAGGTCCACCCCGCCGGCTTGTCGACGACGACCAGGCCCGAGCGCACGGCGTCAGAGCGCAGCGACGACGCGTGCGACGGTCGCCTCGACCCCGAGGTCGGAGGTGAACCCGGCGGCGAAGCGGTGTCCGCCCCCGCCGTTGGCCACGGCGATGGCCGAGACGTCGACCGTCCCGAGCGACCGGAGACTCACCCGGACCGAGCCGTCGTCGTCGACCTTGCACACGCACGTGACCTCGGCCTCGGAGGTCCGCCGCAGGATGTCGATGAGCCCCTCGACCTCGTCGACCCCGACACCGTGGCGGTCGAGCATGTCGCGGGTGACGGCCGTCCAGACGAACCGTCGCTCGGCGTCGAGGACCGCCCGGTCGAGGGCCTCGCCGAGGAGCTTGAGGTAGGCGAACCGGTGCTCCTCGAAGAGGGCACGCGACAGCGCCGGCACCGGCACGTCGAACTCGGTGAGGCGCCGGGCCAGGTCGAAGACCGCCGGCGTCGTGCACTCGTACTGGAAGCGGCCGGTGTCGCAGACCAGCGCCGTGTAGAGGCACACGGCGGCGTCGCGGTCGAGGGGCAGGGCGAGTGCGTCGACCACCATCTGCACCACCACGCCGCTGGCGGCCGCGGTCGGGACGACCAGGTTGACCGTGCCGAAGCGCTCGTTCGAGACGTGGTGGTCGATCACGACCAGCTCGCGTGCCCCCCGGGCCGCGGCCTCGAGGTCGCCGAGGCGGGCCGCCGAGCCGCAGTCGAAGGTCACCATGACGTCGGGGGCCGTCGGGAAGTCGGCGGGCTCGACGAGCAGGTCGAGCCCGGGCAGGTCGCGGTAGTGCGGCGCCACCCGGAACGGCGTCGGGAACGACGCCACCACGTCACGCCCCGCCGCGCGCAGCACGTGCATGAGCGCCAGCATCGACCCGAGGGCGTCGCCGTCGGGGTTGACGTGGCAGGCGAGCGCGACCGTCCGGGCCCCGGTGATCGCCGCCACGGTCGCGGCGAGGGCGTCGGTGTCGGTCGGGACGTCGGTCACCGGGTCAGTCCTCGGTGTGCAGCGAGCGGAGGATCTCCTCGACGCGCTGCCCCGACTCGATCGCCGGGTCGAGCAGGAACTCGAGCCGCGGCAGGTACTTGAGCCGCACCTCGCGTCCGAGGACCGCCCGCAGGTGGGGGGCGGCGTGCTGGAGCGCCTCCCCGACCTCGGCGGCGGCCTCGGCCTGCTTGCCGAGGGCGGCGAAGTACACCTTCGCCGTGCGCAGGTCGGGAGCGACGTCGCAACCGGTGATCGTCACGAGCGACAGGCGCGGATCGTTCATTCGCTCGAGCTCGTCGGCGATCGACTCACGCACCACCTCGTTGACGCGCGCCGAGCGCGGGAACTTGCGCGGCGGGCGCTGGGGCCGGCTCACCGGTCTGCCCACCGGTGGGCTGCCCGACGCTCGGGGACGGAGAGGTCGGACCGGACCGCGGCGATGGGCACCGGACCATTCTGCCCGTCAGTTCGAGGACGCGTCGTCGGGGGCGTTCGCGAACTGGGCGACGCGCCCCGGCTGACGCCGCAGCACCGCCCGCCACAGGGCGCGCGGGCGCGCCGTCCAGAGGTCGCCGGGCGCCGCGTCGAGCACGAACCAGGCACCCTCGGCGATCTCGCCCTCGAGCTGCCCGGCACCCCAGCCGGCGTAGCCCACGAACGCCCGCAGGCCCGTCACCCGTCCGGCCAGGTCGGCCGGGTCGGCGTCGAGGTCGACCGTGGCCACCCCGGGCCAGAGCCGTTGCAGGCCCGGCGGGTCGTCGTGGTCGTGGTCGGGGTCGACGTCGACGACGCAGCGGGCCAGCCCGATCATCCCGTCGGTCTGGACCGGACCCCCGAGGAACACCACGCCGGGGGCGACGGCGAGGTCACCCCAGCGGGGCAGGATCTCGCCGAGGGGCGCGTCGGTGGGTCGGTCGAGCACCACGCCCAGGGCGCCCTCGTCGCCGTGCTCGAGCATGGCGACCACGGTCCGGTGGAAGTTGGGGTCGAGCAGGGTCGGGGTCGCGACCAGGAGCCGGCCACGGGTCGAGGGCATGACGCGATCCTGCCCGATGTGGGCCTTCC
>JAFMJM010000051.1 GCA_017853455.1 Acidimicrobiia bacterium
CGTCGCCGTCGTCGGCTCCGTCGTCACCGTCGTCGTCGCGCTCGTCGGCGTCGTCGCGCTCGTCGGCGTCGTCCCGCCCGTCGTCGGCGTCGTCGACGTCGTCGTCACGGTTCCCCGAGTCGTCGTCGGACCCGACCTCGACCTCGACCTCGGTCGCCTCCGGCGCGGCCGCCCGGCGGCGTCCCCGGGGCGCGGGCTCGTCGGCCGTCTCCGGCTCGTCGGACGACGCCGTCGCCCGCGTGGCACGCGTGGCACGCTTCGCCGGAGTCGGCGCGGCAGCCGGGGCCGCACCCGTCGCCTCGAGGATGGCGTTGACCAGGTCGGCCTTGCGCATCCGGGTGGGAGCCTTGACCCCCACCGCCCCGGCGATCGCGTGCAGCTCCTCGCGGTCCTTGCCTTCCAGCATCGAGCGGTCGACGTCGGGTGTGGCCATGGGAACTCCTGATCACGACGGGTTCACCGTCGGGCGTGGTGAGGGGCGGGACCCGGCGGTGGGGCCGGGGCTGCGGGGACGGACGAACCGTCGCACCAGTCAGCAGATGGTCCGGAACCGGACCGGGAACGCCGCACGGATGCGGCGGAACGCCCGTCACTGTAGGCCCCACGCCCGGCGGGCGCCAAGCGGACCGCCGCTCAGGCGACGAGGCGCCCCATCAGGGTGTGGGCGGCCACCGGTGCCGACGTCGCCACCGCGGGCTCGGTGTAGCTCCCGCCCGGCCCGTCGACGGTCGAGTCGAAGAGGAGGTAGGGCACCGGGTCGGAGGTGTGGGTCATGAGCGTGCACGGCGTCGCGTGGTCGGGGAGGAGCAGGATGCGGTAGGCCTCCCCGTCGAGCGCCGCCACGAGCGGACCGATGATCTCGGCGTCCCAGCGCTCGAGCGAGGTCACCTTCTCGCCGACCGCGTTCTGGTGGCCGGCCTCGTCGGTGGCCTCGACGTGGAGCAGGAAGAAGTCGCGGTCGGCCAGGGAGGTCAGGCAGGCGTCGAGTTGACCGGCGTAGTCGTTGTCGAAGCCGGCGGTGGCGCCCGGCACGTCGACGACGTCGAGCCCGGTGAGGACCCCGAGCCCGCGCACCAGGTCGACCGCCGACGACAGGCGACCGGCGACACCGAAGCGGTCGGCGAAGCGCGGCATGACCGGGGCCGTGCCCTGACCCCACAGCCAGATCTGGGTCGCGACCGAGCCCACCTCGGCGGCGGCGGTGCGGACCACCGGCTGCGACGCCTCCATGAGCGCGCGCACGGGGCCGGCGGCCGGACCCGTCGGCCAGACCGCCGGGCGACCGGTGAGATCGTGCGGCGGCACGCACTCGGCGTCGGCCCACGCCGCCGGGGCGACGCACAGGTGGCGGTACTCGACCCCCGGGTGGAACCACACGCCGTCGCGCCCGGCACCGAGCGTCGCGTCGAGCGCCGCAACGATCGGACGGCTCTGCTCGCTGGTGATGTGGCCGGCGGCGAAGTCGACCATCGTGCCGTCGTCGCCGAGCGTCACCAGGTTGCACCGGTACGCCACTTCGTCGGGCGCGAGGGGGATGCCCATGGCGGCGGCCTCGATGGGCGCCCGCCCGGTGTGGTACTCGGCGGGGTCGTACCCGAGGATCGCCATGTTGCCGACGTCGCTGCCGGGCGGCAGTCCGTCGGGGATCACGGCGGCCCGCCCGACCTCGCCGCGCGCCGCGAGTGCCGCCAGGTTGGGCATCGCTGCGGCCTCGAGCGGCGTCCGCCCCCCGAGGGACGGGATCGGCTCGTCGGCGCAGCCGTCGGGGACCAGGACCACGTACTTCACGGAGACGATGGTACGCGGCCGCGCCCGACCCCCCGACCGCAGGACGGTCGGCCCACCGCCTCCGGGGCGGGTGGCGTCACCAGCAGGCGCGGGTCGCGCCGTCGGGGTCGTCGACCACGATCGACTCGGCGCCGAAGCACATGGTCGGCCGCTCGACCGGGTCGTGCCGGGCCCACCCCGGATCCCCGGTGCGGGCGAAGTCGGCCCAGGCGGTCCGGAGCCGCCGGCCGAGCGCCTCGGCGCGGTCGTCGGCACCAACCGCCGTTCCCCAGCCGTCCCGGTCGAAGGTGCCGAACACGAACGGCACGTCGACGGCGTGGGCCGCCCCGATGCCCGGGGCCTCCCAGTCGAACCGGTAGACGAATGTCGCGCCCCCGGCCGCGGTATGCGCGTCGGCGACCCGCAGCGCCGGCACCCGCAGGACGGCGTCGGTGCGCGCGGCCTCCCACACCTGCGCACCGCTGCGCGACGGATCAAGGGCCCGGTACGCCGCCAGGATCGCGGCGCCGTCGGCACCCGGTCCGGCCAGCTTCGCCAGCATCCCCTCGAGGTCGGCGTCGGCGATGTCGGCGGCCCGCGGGTCGGAGAACAGGCGCAACTCGTCGCGGGTGGTGCCGATGACGAGGTCGACGTCGGCTCCGCGTCCGGCCGCGACGCCGGTACGGGGGTCGCCGTCGACCACCGCCGTCGCCCGATCGTCGTCGACCACCGGATGGAACGGCATCAGACCGGTGGCGATCCCGAGCCGGACGAACACCGGCCCCTGGGCCGCGACGATCGTCGCGGCGGGCACGGCGCGCAGTGCCGCGAACGCGCCGGGACCGTCGGCGATCCCGAGCTCGTCGCACAGCGCGGCCCGGACCTGCACGGCCTTCTCGGCGTCGAGCACGCGGGGCTCGCCGCTCTGGACCACCGCCCGCCGCACCACCGGGGCCACCGGACCGGCCACCAGGTGCAGCACCGAACCGCCTCCGGCCGACTCCCCCACCACCGTGATCCGGTCGGGGTCCCCGCCGAACGTGGCGGCGTGGTCCCGGACCCAGGCCAACGCCGCAGTCTGGTCGCGCAGCCCACAGTTCGCGACGGCGTCCTCACCGGCGGCCGCCCAGAGGTAGCCGAGCGCCCCGAGGCGGTAGTTGACCGTGACCACCACGACGTCCTGCTCGGCCGCCAGGCGCGCGCCGTCGAACACCGCCATCGACGACCCACCGCCGACGAACGCACCCCCGTGGATCCAGACCAGCACCGGTCGTCGACCCGTGACCGCCGGCGTCCAGACGTTGAGCGACAAGCAGTCCTCGTCACCCGGCGCGACCGAGAACGACGGCAGACGTGACACCAGACCCTCGGCCTGGGGCGCCGGCGCCCCGAACCGGTCGGCGGCCCGCACGCCGGTCCACCCCGGCGCAGGCGCCGGCGCCCGGAAGCGACGGTCCCCCACCGGCGCTGCGGCGTAGGGCACTCCGAGGAAGCACTCGAGCGGCGCCCCGTCGGGGACCGCGCCGTCGGTGCCGACCGGCACCCGCAGCGTCGTCCCGGCCAGCCGCCCCGTTGCGACCTCGACGACGGTCACCGGTCCCCCGTCGTCCCCGACTCGGCGGCGAGCCGCACGCGGACGTCTTCACGCAGGTCGCCCTTGGCCACCTTGCCGCCCGAGGCGATCGGCAGCGCGTCGAGCACGACGACCCGCTCGGGCCAGAGCTCCTTGCCGACCCCGCGGGCCGCGAGGTGCGCTCGCAGCTCGTCGAGGTCGGGAGCGGTCGACCCGGTGGCGACCTCCAGGTAGACGCACACGCGCTCGCCGAAGACCGGATCGGGCATGGCGACGGCCGCCACCAGCGCGACCGCCGGGTGCGTGCCCACCTCCTCCTCGACCTGTGCGGCGCTGATGTTCTTGCCCCCGCGGATGATGAAGTCCGACGCCCGCCCCGTCACGGTGAGGACGTCGCCGTCGATCCGGCAGTAGTCGCCGGTGAGCATCCAACCGTCGGGGGTGCGCAACCGCTCGTTGGCGTCCGCGTCGCCGAAGTACCCCAGACAGGTCAGCGGCCCGCGGCACGCCGCCACCCCCGGACCGCCGGTCGCCGTGACGTCGACGCCGTCGTCGCCGAGCAGCCGGACCGCCATCTCGGGGATCACGCGTCCGGCGGTGCGCAGCCGCACCTCGGGCGGGTCGCCCAGGCTCGTCCGGCTCAGCGCTCCGGTCTCGTTCGAGCCGTAGAACTGCAGCACCGTGCACCCGGTGCGCTCCTCGAACTCGAGGGCCCGGTGGTACGGGACCATCTCGCCGCCGGTGAACAGCACCCGCAGGCTCGACAGGTCGTGGTCGGCCAGCGTCGGCTCCTCGAGCAGCATCACGAACTGCGTGGTGACCGCCGCCAGCACGGTGACCCGCTCGCGCTCGATCAGGGCGAGCGCGCCGGCCGGGTCGAACTGGGGCATGACCACGGTCGGCACCCCGAGCAGCGTGGGGGTCACGTGCCCGGTCCAGATCCCGAACCCGAACGGGGCGGGCAGCACGCTCATGAACACGTCGGAACCACCGAGATCGGCGGCGGCCACGGCGAGCCGGTGGAAGGCGAACCACCGCAACTGGTCGTGCATCACGCACTTCGGCAGGCCCGTCGTCCCCGAGGTCGAGTTGCACAGCCACAGGTCGTCGTCGGCGATCGGCCGCATCCCGCCCGCCGGGTCGGCCGGTCCCCGCTCGTCGTCGGGACCGTGCCGCGTGTCGTCCGGATCGAGGGTGGGCAGCGCCAGGTGCTCGAGCGACGCCGCCCGGTCGGCACCGGTGACGACGAGACGCGCGCCGGTGAGGCGCACGAGGTGGTCGATCTCCCGCTGTCCGGCCCGCGGACCGATCCCCACGATGACGAGCCCGGCCCGCTCGACCGCCAGGAAGGCGACGTGCACGGCGGGGCCGTCGGGCAGCAGGACCGCCACCCGATCGCCGGCACTCAGGCCACACCGACCGAGCCGTTCGGCGAGGCGGTCGGACCACCGGTCGTACTCGGCCCAGGTGATCCGGTCGTCGGCCGTGACGTAGGCCACGGCGTCGGCCTGGGTCCGGGCATGGCGGGCGACCGCCTCCGACAGGGTCACGACGGGGGAACCTAACGCACGGCACGCGGCCCCGCGTTACGGTGCCGGTCGTGGACGAACCCCGGTGGACCCCCACCTCCATGGCACCGGTCGGACCGGTCCTCGACGAGCTCCAGAAGCTGGCCTGCCTCCACCGGATCCTGGCCCGCACCGGCTTCACCGAGAACCTGGCCGGGCACGTCACCATGGCCATCGACGGGTCCGACGACGTCTGGGCGTCGCCGTGGGGGCTCTGGTGGGACGAGGTCCGGGCCTCCGACCTCGTGCGGGTCGGGCCCGACGGCACCGTCCGCGAGGGCCGGTGGTCGGTCAGTCCGGCGATCTTCCTCCACACCGAGATCCACCGCCTCCGCCCCGACGCCCGGGTGGTGGTCCACAACCACCCGTACGCCGCCACGCTGCTCGCCACGCTCGGACGCCTGCCCGAGATCACCCACCAGGCGGCGTGCATGTTCGACGGAGGCCTGCGCCTGGTCGACGAGTACCAGGGGCAGGTGCTCGACGCCGACGCCGGCACCTGGCTGGCCGAGGCCGTCGGCGACGCCATCGGGGTGATCCTGCTCAGTCACGGGGCGATCGTGATCGGCGAGACCGTGGAGGAGGCCACCTACCGCAGCGTCACGTTCGAACGCATGTGCCGCCTGACCGTCGACGCCGTCCTCGCCGGGGCCACCACCCACGAGATCGCACCGGAGCACCGGCCCGGTCTGCGCGACGCCTTCCGCACCCACGCGCTCGACGCGTTCTGGAACGGTGCCGTCCGCCAGCTGCTCGCCGACGCACCCGAGACCCTGCGCTGATCCGGGCGGCCGACCGGCCGGGTCAGTAGATGCGGCGGGTCACGGCACCGGTCACCCGGCGGGTGACGGCCGCGGGCATGACGCTGCTCGCCGCCGCGGTGACGACGTTGACCACCCCGGTGATGCACACCACCCGTCCGCGGTCGTAGGCCCGCAGCGCCGTGGCCGCGACCGCGTCGGCCGACTGCCACACGAAGTCGGGCACGTTCCCCGGTGAGAACGACTCGGCCTGGAACTCCGTGCGGGTGAAGCCCGGCGCGACGACCATCGCCCGCACCCCCGTGCCGCGCAGCTCCTCGGCGATCGAGTTGGTGAAGCTCGACACGAACGCCTTCGTGGCGCCGTAGGTCGCGTTCATCGGGAGCGGTTGGTACGCCCCGAGCGACGACACGTTGATGACGCCGCCGCGACCACGCGCCACCATCGGCCCGAGGGAGGCGTGCGTGCACTCCACGAGCGCGGTGACGTTGAGGGCGACCGACGCCACCTCGCCGGCGACCGGCAGCTCCCAGAAGCGCCCGAGCGTGCCGTGGCCGGCGTTGTTGACGAGCAGGTCGAGCGGCCGGTCGGGGTCCGCGCAGCGCTGGGTGACCCGGGCCAGACCGTCGGGGGTGGTGAGGTCGGCCTCGACCACCTCGACCGTGCGCCGGTGCTCGCGTCCGATCCGCTCGGCCAGCGCGGCCAGGCGGTCGGCCCGCCGGGCCACCACCACCAGGTCGTGCCCACGCTCCGCCAGGCGGAGCGCGAACGCCTCACCGATCCCCGACGACGCACCGGTGACGAGCGCCGTCGCCACCTAGAGCCCGATCACCTCGGCGACGGCCTCCACGCTGGCGCCGACCGGCTCGCCGATCTCGACCTCGCTGACCGCACGCTGGGGATCCTTGAGTCCGTGGCCGGTGACGGTGCACACCACGACGTCGTCGGGACGCACCAGGCCCTCGGTCCCGGCCTGGAGGAGCCCGGCCACCGACGCCGCCGACGCCGGCTCGACGAACACGCCCTCCTGGGCAGCCAGCATCCGGTACGCGGCGAGGATCTGCTCGTCGGTGACCGCGCCGATGTGCCCACCCGACTCGTCGCGGGCGGCCAGCGCACTGTCCCACGACGCCGGGTTGCCGATCTGGATGGCGGTGGCGATGGTCTTGGGCTTCGGGACGGCCCGACCGAGCACGAGCGGCGCCGCGCCGGCGGCCTGCCAGCCGAGCATCCGGGGGTGGTGGGTGCTGTTGCCCGCCGCCCGGTCCTCGGTGTAGCCGCGCCAGTAGGCGGTGATGTTGCCGGCGTTGCCGACCGGGATGCAGTGCACCGTCGGGGCGTCACCGAGCTGCTCGACGATCTCGAACGCCGCGGTCTTCTGCCCCTCGATGCGCACCGGGTTGACCGAGTTGACGACCTCCACGCCGGGCTGCTCGCCGAGCGCCCGCACGATGTCGAGCGCCTCGTCGAACGTGCCGTCGACCGGCACCACCCGCGCGCCGTGGATCAGGGCCTGGGCCAGCTTGCCGAGGGCGATCTGCCCGGCCGGGAGCACCACGGCGCACGTGAGCCCGGCACGGGTGGCGTAGGCGGCGGCCGACGCCGAGGTGTTGCCGGTCGAGGCGCAGATCACGACGCGCGCGCCGTGGCCGAGCGCGGTCGAGACCGCCATCGTCATCCCGCGGTCCTTGAACGAGCCGGTCGGGTTGGCACCCTCGACCTTGAGGTACGCCCGCTCCACCCCGGCGGCCGCAGCGAGGCGCGGGGCGGGCACGAGCGGCGTGTTGCCCTCGAGGAGGGTCACCACCGGCGTGGCGTCGGTGACCGGCAGCCGGTCGCGGTAGCGCTCGATGAGTCCGGGCCAGGCGGGCACGGTCATTCCTCCTCGCCGACGACCCGGATGACACTGCCGACCCGGCGCACGGCGTCGGTTCCGCGCAGGTCGTCGAGCGTGGCCATGAGGTCGGCCTCGCGCGCCCGGTGGGTGATGAACACGAGCCGGGCGTCGGCGCCGATGCCGCGCTGCTCCATCGAGGCGATCGACACGCCGTGACGGCCGAACCGCTCGGCGATCGCCGCGAGCACTCCCGGTCGGTCGGCGGCCTCGAGCAGCACGTAGTAGGGCGTGGTCACCTCGGCCATCGGGCGGAACGGTGCCGCCGTGAGCTCGCCGATGGTGGCACCCCGGGCACCCGCCACGAGGTTGCGCGCGGCGTCGACGAGGTCACCCAGCACCGCCGAGGCGGTCGGGTCGCCACCGGCGCCACGGCCGTAGAGCATCAGCTCGCCCACGGCGTCGGCCTCGATGAACACGGCGTTGAACGCCTCGCGCACCGCCGCCAGCGGATGGTGCACCGGAACCATCGCCGGGTGGACCCGCACGGTGATCGCACCGTCGACCTCCTCGGCCACCGCCAGCAGCTTCACGACGTACCCGAGGCGGGCCGCCGAGGCGATGTCGTCGGCGGTGATGCCGGTGATGCCCTCACGGTGGACGTCGCCGGGCCCGACCGGCGCCCCGAAGGCGATGGTGGCGATGATCGCGGCCTTGGCCGCGGCGTCGAAGCCCTCGACGTCGGCGGTCGGGTCGGCCTCGGCGTACCCGAGACGCTGCGCCTCGGCGAGGGCGTCGGCGAACGGTGCGCCCTCGTCGGCCATGCGGGTGAGGATGTAGTTGGTGGTGCCGTTGACGATGCCGAGCACCCGCCGGATGCGGTCGCCGGCCAGCGACTCGCGCAACGGCCGGATGAGCGGGATGCCACCCGCGACCGACGCCTCGAACAGCAGGTCGACGCCGGCGTCGGCGGCGATCCGGAACAGCTCGGGCCCGTCGCGGGCGATGAGCTCCTTGTTGGCGGTGACCACCGGCTTGCCGGCCCGCAGTGCGGTCTCGATCAGCTGGCGGGCCGGGTCGGTGCCGCCCATGACCTCGACCACGACGTCGACGTCGGGGTCGGTCACCACGGCGGCGGCGTCCTCGGTGAGCACCCCGGCCGGGATGGCAACGGTCCGGGTCCGACCGGCGTCGCGTACGGCGACCCGGGTCACCTCGACCCGGGCGCCGACGCGCGCGGCGATCACGTCACCGTGCTCGGCGACGAGGCGCACCAACGACGCGCCCACGTTGCCGCAGCCCAGGACCCCGACCCTCACGGTCTCGCGCACGGCCATCAGTCTGCTCCCTCGACGTCACGGGCCAGGAGGTCGTCGAGCGACTCCCGGCGCACCACCGCCCGGGCCCGGCCGTCGCGCACGAACACGACCGCCGCCCGGGGAACCAGGTTGTAGTTCGACGCCATGGAGGCACCGTACGCGCCGGTCACGGGGGTGGCCACCAGGTCACCCGGGCCGACCGTGCCCGGCAGGTGGGCGTCGGTCACCAGGACGTCGCCCTGCTCGCAGTGCTTGCCCACGATGGTGCAGGTCAGGTCGCGGGGGGCGTCGGGCGTCGAGGGGAGGAAGGCCTCGTAGCGGGCGCCGTAGAGGATGGGCCGCGGGTTGTCGGACATGCCGCCGTCGACCGCCAGGTAGGTGCCCACTCCCGGGATCTCCTTGCGGGTCCCGACCCGGTAGAGGGTGAGGGCCGCCGGGGCCACGATCGACCGTCCCGGCTCGACCAGGAGCCGTGGATCGGCCTCGAGGCCGGTCGCGGCCCGGGCCGCGGCCACGGCGTCGCGCAGGACCGCCGCGTACTCGGCGACCGTCGGCTCCGGGTCGTCGGCGGCGGTGTACCGCACTCCCAGGCCGCCACCCAGGTCGAGCTCGGCGGTGGTGACGCCGGCCTGCTCGAGCTCGCGGGCGAGCGCCACGACGACCTCGACCGCCCGGGCGTACGAGGCGAGCACCCAGATCTGCGACCCGATGTGGCAGTGCAGCCCGGCGTAGGTGAGCGTCGGGCTGGCCGCCACGCGCGAGGCGGCGGCGAACGCCACCCCGCCCGACACGGTGAAGCCGAACTTCGACTCCTCGGTGCCGGTCTCGATGAACTCGTGGGTGTGGGCCTCGACGCCGGGCGTGACCCGGACCAGGACCGCCGGGGTGACCCCGAGCTCGGCGGCGATCCGCTCGAGGCGGTCGATCTCGTCGTGGGAGTCGGCGACGATGCGCCCCACCCCGGCGGCCAACGCCGCCCGCACCTCGTCGTCGGACTTGTTGTTGCCGTGCAGCACGATCCGCTCGGGCGGGAACCCGGCCCGGAGCGCGACGTGGAGCTCGCCGCCGGTGGCGACGTCGAGGTTGCAGCCCTCCTCGGCGACCAGGCGCGCCATCGCCGTGCACAGGAACGCCTTGCCGGCGTAGGTCACGGCGTCGGGCCCGAAGGCGGCGACGTAGGCGCGACAGCGCGCCCGGATCGTGTCCTCGTCGTAGACGTAGACGGGCGTGCCGAACTCGGCGGCCACCGCCTCGAGGTCGAGGTCGAGCAGCGCCGCCGGGACGAGCGTCCGGTCGAACGGGGCGGACGGCGTGACCACGGTCAAGCGTCCGCGGCCGCGCCCGGTTCGGCGTCGTCGTCGCCGAGCCGGTGCATCTCGTCGGGGGCACCCACGCCCAGGATGGCGAGCGCGTTGGCGAGTCCGACGCGGCAGGCTTCGGCCAGCCAGAGGCGGGCCTGGGTGAGCGCGACGTCGTCGGAGATCACCCGGCAGTCGCGGTAGAAGCCGTGGAAGCGCGCCGCGAAGTCGCGCACCCACGTGGTGACCCGGTGGGGGGCGCGCATTGCGGCGGCCTCGGCCACCACCTCGGGGAACACCGCCAGCGCGCGCAGCAGGTCGAGCTCGCGCTCGTGCACGAGCGGGGCCAGGTTGGCGTCGGGCAGCGGCAGACGGTGCACGCCCCGGGCGGTCGCCTGGCGGGCGATCGAGGCGATGCGGGCGTGCGCGTACTGCACGTAGTAGACGGGGTTCTCCATCGACTGCGCGGTGACGACGTCGAGGTCGAAGGTCTGGGCGGTGTCGATGCCCTGCAGGAGGAAGGTGAGTCGGCAGACGTCGGGGTCGACCTCGTCGAGGATGTCGGCGAGGGTCACGACTGTGCCCGCCCGCTTGGAGATCCGCACCGGCTCGCCACCGCGCATCAGCTTCACCAGCTGCCCGAGCAGGACCTCGGGCTCACCGGCCGGGTGACCGAGCGCCGCGAGCCCCGACTGCAGCGACTTCACCTGGCCGTGGTGGTCGGCGCCCCAGATGTCGATGAGGTGGGTCCAGCCGCGGGCGAACTTGTCCTCGTGGTAGGCGAGGTCGTTGCACAGATAGGTGGTGGTGCCGTCGGACTTCACCAGCACCCGGTCGCGCTGGTCACCGAAGTCGGTGGCCCGGAGCCAGGTCGCGCCGTCGGCGGCGAAGCTCATCCCGCGCTCCTCGAGGGTGGCGAGCACGCGGGCGACGTCGCCGCGCTCGTGCAGCACCCGCTCGGAGAACCACGTGTCGAAGTGCACGCCGATGCGCCCCAGGTCGTGGCGCAGCGACGCCACCACCTGCTGGTAGCCCCACTCGCGCGCCTGGTCGACCGTGACGGCGTCGCCGAGCTCGGCGCGCATGCGGTCGGCCATCTCCACCAGGTACTCGCCCTGGTAGCCGTCCTCGGGGAGCGGCGAGTTCGTGTAGCGGGCGTGGAGCGACGCCGCGAACAGGTCGAGCTGCACGCCGGCGTCGTTGAGGTAGTACTCGCGGTGCACCTCGGCGCCCTGGGCGGCCAGCAGGTTGGCGAGGGCGTCGCCCACCGCCACCCAGCGGCCGCCCCCGGCGTGGAGGGGCCCCGTGGGGTTGGCCGACACGAACTCGAGGTTGATCCGCTGCCCCGCCAGGGCGGTGCCGTGGCCGAAGTCGTCGGCGCGGGCCACCACCGTGCGGAGCACGTCGTGGAGCCAGGCCGGGTCGAGGTGCAGGTTGACGAAGCCGGGGCCGGCCACCTCGGCCCGGGCCAGGTGGGCGGGCGGGGCGGCGGTCAGGGCCTCGACCAGGCGTGCGGCGGCGTCACGGGGCGCGACCCCGGCCGTCTTGGCGACCTTGAGGGCGACGTTGGTGGTCCAGTCGCCGAACTCGGGCTTCTCCGACGGCGTGAGCTCGACCCCACCGGGCGGCACGGGCAGGCCGGCCTGCTCGAGCGCACGCTCGACGGCGCCGATGAGGGTGTCGCGGATCACGGGGAGGTCCTTTGCGGCCGGGCCGGATCAGCCCGGCCTCGGCTGGCCGACGGGGACCCCGAATCGTAGTTCCGCGGTGCCCCGGGCCCCCGGCCCGTTCTCAGCAGAGGGTGGCGGTCGGCTCGATCCGCACCAGGACGTCGAGCCGACCCTGGCGCTCCGCGCACAGCTGCGTCCCCGGGAAGCCGGCGTCGAGGAGCCGGGCGCCCGAGAGCTCCGTGGCCGTCCAGATCGCCTGGGGATCGCCCGACTGCGGACGCGACCCCGGACACTTCGCCGGGCTGCTGACGCGCATGACGTCGCCGTTCACGATCACGGCCACGCGCACCGTCGCACCGCCCTGCCCCAGGGCGACGCAGACGTCGTTCTCGCCGGGCACCGGCGTGCCTCCGGACCGGGCGGTCTCGCCGGGCTCCACCCCGACCGGGTTCCCCGACCGCCCGGTGTACGGCCAGAAGCCCACCGAGGTGCCGAGTCGGTTGGCGACGGTGAGCGACCGCTCCTCCCCGGACCCGCGCCGCTCGACCCGCCCGTCCGTGCCGGAACCGCCGCCGCACCCGACCAGTGCCAGCGCCATCAGGCCCACGGTGACCACCGCCGCCACTGTCGGCCCGATCGACCCCGCCCTGCGCTCTTGGTGCACCGTCACGACTCCGTTCTCCGCCCGGTCTCGTGCCGTTCCGCCGTCGGAACGACCCGAACACCGGAAGGCTACCGACGGCACACTGCGCCGACCCGGGCACCGGAGGGGGTGCTCCGACCGGGGCTTGGTAGCCTCGGCCGTCTGCCCTCGTAGCTCAGCGGATAGAGCATCGGCCTCCGGAGCCGTGTGCGCAGGTT
>JAFMJM010000338.1 GCA_017853455.1 Acidimicrobiia bacterium
CGTCCCGGGCCTGACAAGATGCCGGGATGGACTTCGAGACCATCCAGTACGCCGTCGACGACGCCGTGGCGGTCATCACCCTGGCCCGTCCGGGCGCCGCCAACGCGCTCTCCTCGCTGATGATCGACGAGATCGATCGGGCCCTCGACCTCGCCGAGGCCGACGACGACGTCCGCGTCGTGGTGCTGGCCGGCGAGGGCAAGCACTTCTCGTCGGGCCACGACCTCAAGGAGATCCTCGAGGAGCGCGACGACTGGGCGTTGATGCGTCGGACCCCCGAAGGCAAGTGGGAGCACGAACGGGTGATGTTCTGGGACCGCAGCCTGCGTCTGCGCGACTTCCCGAAGCCCACCATCGCGTCGGTGCACGGAGCCGTTGCCGCCGCCGGCTTCATGCTCGCCTGCATGTGCGACCTCATCGTGGCCGCCGACGACACGCGGTTCTCCAACCTCACCGCCCGCATGACCGGCGTCGGCGTCGAGCTCCTGGTCGAGCCGTGGGAGTTCGGCCCCCGCAAGGCCAAGGAGTTCCTGTGGTGCGCCGAGACCTGGGGCGCCGAGGAGGCCGAGCGTCTCGGCCTCGTCAACAAGGTGGTTCCCCTCGCAGACCTCGAGGCGGCGACCCGCGCCATGGCCGACAAGGTCGCCATGATCGAGCCGATCACCGCCCGGTCCATCAAGGAGACCATCAAC
This sequence comes from Acidimicrobiia bacterium, assembly GCA_017853455.1. Lineage (GTDB taxonomy): Bacteria > Actinomycetota > Acidimicrobiia > IMCC26256 > PALSA-555 > CAIUKV01. The sequence continues at coordinate 693 of JAFMJM010000338.1, forward strand.
CACACCATGGACCGCATGGGCCAGGTGGAGTCGTGGAAGTACCACTTCCTGATGCACCAGATGGTGTCGAACACCGCCACCGCGCTCGGCGCGACCGAGAAGCGCCGCGGCGGCGGCATGGACGCGGTCAAGCGCGAGCAGGCGGGGTCGTGAGCGGACCGCTCGCGGGCGTCCGGGTCCTCGACCTCGGGACGCGCATCGCGGCGCCGTTCTGCGCCGGGCTCCTCGGCGAGCAGGGCGCCGACGTCATCAAGATCGAGCAGCCCCGCGGGGGCGACTTCATGCGCGAGATCGGGCCGTTCGTCCCCACCGACGACGACGGTCCCGGCTACTCGCTGTTCTGGGCGGTCGAAGGGCGGGGGCGACGCAGCGTCACCCTCGACCTGCGCACCCCCCAGGGCCAGGACCTCTTCCGCCGCCTCGCCGCCACCGCCGACGTCGTGGTCGAGAACTTCCGCCCCGGGACCCTCGAGGGCTGGAACATCGCACCCGCCGATCTCGATCCACGACTCGTGGTGGTCCGGATCTCGATGTTCGGTCAGGACGGCCCCTATTCGCACCGGCCCGGTCTCGACCGGGTCGGGATCGGGTACGGCGGTCTACTCAACCTCACGGGGTATCCCGACCGGCCGCCCGTGCGGGTCGGGGTGACCATCTCCGACTACCTCACGGGGATCTTCGCCGCCCAGGCCGCCACGGCCTCGCTGTACGCCCGCGACGCCCGGGGCGGCGACGGTGCCGTGATCGACGCCTCCCTCTACGGTGCGGTGCTGCGGATCCTCGAGTGGACGCTCCCGGCCTACGAGCGCCTCGGAGTGGTCCGCAGCCGCGAGGGCAACCGCCTCGCCAATTCGGCGCCGCTCGACAACTACCCGACGGCCGACGGCAAGTTCGTGTGCATCGTCGCCGGGTCCGACGCCAACTTCGCCCGCCTGTGCGAGGCCATGGAGCGCCCCGATCTCCTGGCCGACCCCCGCTTCACGCGGCTCGCCGATCGGGCTGCGAACGGCGACGTCATCAATGGGATCGTCGCCGAATGGACGTCCGGACTGCCGGCGACCGTCGTCGAGGAGCGGTGCGTCGCCGCCGACGTCCCCGTCGCGACGGCGTACACGGCCGCCGACGTCTTCGCCGACCCGCACTTCGCCGCCCGGGGCGACATCGTCACCGTCGACGACCCGGTCGCCGGTCCGCTCCGGCAGCAGGCGCCGTTCCCCCGCCGGGTCGGCGAGCCCGTCGTCGCCCCGGCCGGTGCCCCACGCCTCGGCGAGCACACCGACGCCGTGCTGGCCGAACTGGGCCTGTCGGGCACCGAGATCGCCCGTCTCCGCGAGGAACGCATCGTATGAGCACCCCCACCCGACCCCTGACCGACGGACTGTTCCGCGAGCGGCCCGACGGCACCATCGTCCTGATCGGTGGCTACTCACCGTCGAGCGGCCGCACCCACTTCCCCCGCGTCGCGGCGTGCCCGTTCACGGGGGCCGGCGACGTGGTCGAGGTCGAGCTGCCCGAGGCGGGCACGGTCTGGGGCTGGACCGCCGTCACCGCGCGCCCACCGGGGTACGACGGCGCGATGCCGTTCGGGTTCGGGGTGGTCGAGCTCACCGACGGCCTGCGTGTGATCACCCGCTTCACGGTCGCCGACCCCGACGGCCTGTCATTCGGCCAACCCGTCCGCCTCGTGCGCGACGTGCTCCAGACCGACGAGGACGGCACCGAGGTCGTCACCTACGCGTTCGCACCGGAGACGACCGGATCATGATGGACGTCGAGATCACCGGGATCGGCCTGCACCCGTTCGGCCGATTCGAGGGCACCACCGTCACCGAGATGGGCGTGACCGCGGTCCAGGCGGCGCTCGCCGAGGCCGGGAACCCGCGCTTCGAGGCGGCGTTCTGCGCCAGCGTCTACAGCGGCGTGGCCTCGGGCCACAAGGTCCTCGGATCCCTCGGACTGACCGGTGTCCCCATCGTCAACGTCGAGGCCGGCTGCGCCAGCGGTGGCGCGGCACTCATGCTGGCGGCCCACGCCGTCGCCAACGGCCAGTACGACACGGTGCTGGTCTTCGGCATGGAGAAGATGCCCAAGGGCATCATCCGCTCGTCGTTCTTCGAGC
>JAFMJM010000339.1 GCA_017853455.1 Acidimicrobiia bacterium
ACCGAGCTGATCGTCGACGGCGAGCTGCGGGCGTTCCTGCACAACACCGCCACCGGGCGCCGTTCGGGGGCCGGCTCGTCCGGCTCGGCGGTCCGCGGCGGGTACGCCACTCCGCCGGGGGTCGGGGCCCGGGCGCTGGCACTGGCGCCCGGCCGGTGCGCGCCCGAGGAGATCCTCGCGCTGGCCGGCGACGCCTTCTACGTGCAGTCGGTGAGCGGGCTGCACTCGGGGACCAACCCGGTGAGCGGCGACTTCTCGCTCGGCGCCGAGGGACTGCTCGTGCGCGGGGGCGCCTTCGCCGAGCCGGTGCGCGAGGTGACGATCGCCTCGACCGTGCCGCGCATGCTGCTCGACGTGGTCGAGGTGGGGGCCGACCTGACGTGGCTGCCGGGGGCCGCCGCCGGCTGCACCCTGCTGATCGGTGAGATGGCCCTCAGCGGGACGTGACGTCGACGGCCGCGTCGGCGTCGGCGGGTGGGACCAGGGTCAGCACGACGCCACTCCGGGTGGCCGCCACGGCGTCGACGTCGCCGGCGTCGACGAGCAGGGTCACGCCCCGGTCGGTGCCGTCGGCGGCGGCGCGCGTGGGGTCGACCGCCAGGACGACGGCTCCGGTCGCGACCGGGTCGGTGCCGGTCACCGGTCGCCCGGTGCCGAGCACGTCGGGTCCGGCCCCGGCGTAGACGTCGACGACGTCACCCGGGTCGAGTTCGGGCCGCGCGGCGACGGGCACGCGCACCGCCCGCGTCCCGGCGGGCAGCACGTCGGACCGGTGGCGTCCGACCGGCGCGACGTGGGCGGCGGTGACGAACGAGCCCCGTGCGACGGGGAAGCGCACGACGTGTCCGACCACGGCCCGTCGGTCGGTGGCCGCACGCGGGGGGAGTTGCCCGGCGTGGATCCGCCGGACGGCGACGTCGTCGGCGGTGACCGTGGCCCCGTAGGCGAGGGTGCGCCGGGCCACGAGCGCGGGTCGTTCGGGACCGAGCTCCGTCGTCCGGCGGTGCAGCGTGGCGAGATCGCCGGCGGCGACCACCGCGGTCACGACGGCGAGCAGCACGGCTCCCGCCCAGAGCGCGAGCGTGCGGGGGGAACGTCGGAGCACGGAACCACCTCGGGGACGCGGCCGACGACCGGCCGAGCGGAGGGGGAGGTGGTGGTGGGGGAGTGCGCGAGGTGGGGGAGTGCGCGTGGTGGGTCAGTCGGACTTCGCGCTGCCCGACGACGAGTCGGAGGAGGACGACGACCCCGACGACTCGGACTTCGCGCTGCTCGACGACGAGTCGGAGGTCGACGACGAGTCCGACGACGACGAGCGCTTGGACCCACCGGAGCGCGACGAGCGGTTGTCGGTCTTGTAGAACCCGGAGCCCTTGAGGACGATGCCGGCGGGGCTGAGGACCTTGGTGAGCTTGCCGCCGCAGCCGCCGGCGTGGCGCGTCTTGGGCTTCTCCTCGAACGACTGCCAGATCTCGAGTTCGTCACCGCACTTTGCGCAGCGGTAGCGGTACGTGGGCATGGGTCCTCCGGGTCGTCCCGGCTCGTGGGAACGGGGATGTTGGCACTCTCGGTGCCCGAGTGCTAATCCTACCCGTCCCCCGGTCGGCGGTGCCCGCCGGTCGGGACGCCGGCCGGATCCCGGACCCCGGACCCGGCGGTGCGAATCCGTCACCGATGGGACTGTCACCGGCGGTCCGGATGGGGGAGAATGGTGCCGTGCTCGTCGCCCTGTGCCTGATCCCCCTGGCCTACCTCCTCGGGACGTTCCCGAGTGCGGACCTCGTGGCCCGTCGCTACGGCGTCGACGTCACGAAGGCCGGGTCGGGCAACCCGGGCGCCTCCAACGTCATCCGCCTGGTCGGCTGGAAGGCGGGGGTCGTGGTCCTGCTCGCCGACGCCGGCAAGGGCGCGCTCGCCGCCGGGGTCGGTCTGGCGCTCGACGGCCACCGGGGAGCCTGGATCCTCGGGACCGCCGCCGTCGTCGGCCACGTCTTTCCCGTGTGGCGGCGGTTCAAGGGCGGCAAGGGCGTCGCCACCGGCGCCGGCGTGTTCGTGGTGGTGTTCCCCCTCGTCACCCTGATCCTCGCCGCCGTCTGGTTCTTCGTCACCCGGGTGCTGAAGAAGGCCTCGATCGCCTCGGTGGTGTGCGCCGTCGTCGCACCGTTCGCCGTGTGGTTCCGCCACGGCACCACCTTCGACATCGTCTTCGTGAGCGTGGTGGCGGGTCTGCTCGTGCTCCGGCACGCCTCAAACCTGCGCCGCCTCGTGCGGGGTGAGGAACACGGCCTCGACCGCCCCACCACCCGCGACGACGCCGCCTCGGCCGCCTGACGGCCCCGGCGCGGTCCGCCCCCGGGGGTAGGTTCGGGCCATGCAACCGGTACGCAAGGCGGTGCTCCCCGCAGCGGGACTCGGCACGCGCTTCCTCCCCGTCACCAAGAGCGTCCCGAAGGAGATGCTCGCCCTCGTCGACAAGCCGGCCATCCAGTACGTCGTCGAGGAGGCGGTGCTCGCCGGGCTGACCGACGTGCTGGTGGTCACCGGCCGGGGCAAGCGGGCGGTCGAGGACCACTTCGACCGCAACGTCGAGCTCGAGGTGGCGCTCGCCGCATCGGGCAAGGACGACCTCCTCGACGAGCTGCGCGCCATCGAGCAGATGGCGGCCGTCTACTCCGTCCGGCAGCAGGAGACCCGTGGGCTCGGCCACGCCGTGGGCACCGCGGAGACCCACGTCGGCGGCGAGTCGTTCGCCGTCATGCTCGGCGACGACATCATGGTCGACGACGCCACGCTGCTGAAGCGGATGCTCG
>JAFMJM010000340.1 GCA_017853455.1 Acidimicrobiia bacterium
TCCAACTCGCCGCGGTCGAGCCAGACGCCCCGGCACTCGGGGCAGTAGTCGATCTCGACGCCGGACCGTTCCGACATCACGAGCTCACGGCCGTCGACGGGACACTTCATCGGGGGACCTCCTCGGGGATGCGGGCACCGACGGTGCGATTGACGAGCTCCTCGACGGCGGCGAACGCCACGGTGACGGCCGCCACGACACCCCACTCGGCCGGGCCGAGGCCCCTGGTCTCGAACAGGCCCTGCAGCGGCGACCACTGCACGGCCGCGACCTGGAGGGTGGTGACGATCCCGAGCGCGGCCCAGAGCCGACCGTTGGTGAGGGTGTGCCGGTCGAGGACCGAGCGGCCGTCCCGGCGGACCATCAGGGCGTTGACCACCTGGAGCAGGACGAACACCGTGAAGGCCATGGTGGGGGCGACCGGGTCGGGGGCCAGGGCCAGCACCGCCAGCGTGCCGGTCGCCATCAGCGTTCCGGTGGCGATCAGGCGGCTCGTGCGGCGCCGGTCGAGGATTCCCCGCTCGGGGTCGCGCGGCGGACGCTCCATGGTGTCGGGGGCGGGCGGGTCGACCCCGAGGGCGATCGCCGGCGGCCCGTCCATGATCAGGTTGACCCACAGGATCTGGATCGCCGTGAACGGTGCGGCCAGGCCCAGCACCGACGCGCCGACGATGGTGACGATCGCTCCGACGTTGGTCGAGACCTGGAACCGGACGAACTTCACGATGTTGTCGAAGATCGTCCGGCCGTCGTTGACGGCGTCGACGATCGTCGCGAAGTTGTCGTCGGTGAGCACGAGATCGGCGGCCTCCTTCGCGACCTCGGTGCCGCCGCGGCCCATCGCCACGCCGATGTCGGCGTGCTCGAGCGCGGGCGCGTCGTTGACGCCGTCGCCGGTCATGGCGACCACCTCGCCGCGCTCCCGGAGCGCCCGGACGATGCGGACCTTGTGCTCCGGGCTGACCCGGGCGAACACGCCGACGTCGCCGACCTGCTCGCGCAGCTCGGCGTCGCTCATCGCCTCGAGCTCGGTGCCGGTGCGGACTCCACCCCGGATGCCGAGGTCGCGCGCGATGGCGGCGGCGGTGGTGGCGTGGTCGCCGGTGATCATCTTCACCGCGATCCCGGCCCGGTGGCAGCAGGCGACGGCGGTCCGGGCCTCGGGGCGGGGCGGGTCGACCAGGGCGACCAGCCCGAGCAGGCGCAGTCCCTGCAGGTGGTCCCAGAGGTCGACACCGTCGCCGGCACCGGCAAGGGTGTCGGGCACCAGGTCGCCGACGGCGGCCGCGAGGATGCGCCGACCGTCGGCAGCCAGCGCGTCGTGCACCCGCTGGATCTCGGCCCGGGTTGCGGTGTCGAGGGGGCGGCCGTCGGGTCCGGCGCTGCACCGCTCGAGCACGGCGTCGGGCGCACCCTTGCACAGCAGCACGAGCCCGGTCCCGTCGGGTGCGGGATGGGCCGTGGCCATCAGCCGGTGGGTGGCGTCGAAGGGGATCTCGGCGAGCCTCGGTGCATCGGCCCGCCAGCGCCCGATCGTGGCGGCGTCACCGCCGAGCGCGAGGAGCGCCACCTCGGTCGGGTCGCCGACGGCCACGTCGCCGGCCGCCGGGCCCGTGGGGGCCGGCGCGGCGTCGTTGGCCAACACCATCGCCCGCGCGAGCCCGACGACGCGGGGGTCGTCGTCGGGCCCAGCGAGCGGGCGGGCCGCACCGCCGGTCCACACCTCGGTGGCGGTCATGCGGTTGCGGGTGAGCGTGCCGGTCTTGTCGGTGCAGATCGCGGTGGTCGCCCCGAGCGTCTCGACCGATGCCAGGCGGCGGACGACGGCGCGGCGCCGGGCCATGCGGTGCGCGCCGATGGCCAGGGTCACCGTGACGACGGCGGGCAGTCCCTCGGGGATTGCCGCCACCGCCAGGGCGACGGCGTCGACGAGCACGGTGCCCAGATCGTCGCCGCGGGCGACGCCGATGACGATCACGGCGGCGACGGCCACCCCGGCCAGGACGGTGAGGCGCCGCGTCAGGCCGTGCAGTCGGCGCTGGAGCGGGGTCTCGCGCGGTGGCGCCGACCGGAGCAACGCGGCGATCCGACCGACCTCGGTGGCCATGCCGGTCGCCTCGACCACGGCCTCGCCCCGACCGCGGGTCACCACGGTCTGCATGAACACCGCGTCGCCGGCGAGCTTGGCGACGGGCAGGGCCTCACCGGTGAGGATCGCCTCGTCGGTCTCGAGCGCATGGGCGACGACGAGTCGGGCGTCGGCCGGGATCCGCTCGCCGGCCTCGAGCAGCACCACGTCGCCGGGCACCACGTCCTCGGTCGGGACGACGACGACCTCGCCGTCGCGGCGCACCCGGGTGGACGCCGTGAGCATGCTCCGCAGCGCGTCGAGGCTGCGGTCGGCCCGGCGCTCCTGGACGAACCCGATCACGGCGTTGGCGAGCACGACCACACCGATGACGACCGGGTCCTTCAGGTCGCCGACGGCGGCGGCGAGCGCCGCGGCCCCGAGCAGGATCAGCACGAGGGGGCTGCGGAACTGGTCGAGGAAGCGGAGCCAGCCGGGGCGGGTCTGCGCCGCCTCGAGGCGGTTGGGCCCGAGGTCCGCCAGACGCTCGGCCGCTTCGGTCCGGCTCAGGCCGGGCGCCGGGGCCCCGGGGTCGGGAACGGTCCGGTCGGTCGGCGGGTGGGGGAGGACAGGGGGCATCTTCGGCTCCGGGTGATCGGGTCCGAAGGTCTCTCCCGCTCCCACCCGCCGGAGCGGGTCGGAGCCGACGGCACCGGGTCGGAGACCGGGATGACGATGCCG
>JAFMJM010000341.1 GCA_017853455.1 Acidimicrobiia bacterium
GCCGAGCGGAGCGGGATCTCGGTCTCGGCGCTCCACTTCTACGAGCGCGAGGGCCTGATCGAGAGCACCCGCAGCGCCGGCAACCAGCGCCGGTACCAGCGCGAGACGCTGCGCCGGCTGGCGTTCATCCGGGCGTCGCAGCGGGTCGGGATCCCCCTCGCCGCCATCAAGGAGGCGCTCGACGGCCTGCCCCGCCGGCGCACGCCCCGCGAGGACGACTGGGCCGGCCTCGCCGCCGGCTGGCGCGACGTGCTCGACGACCAGATCGAGCAGCTGGTGCGCCTGCGCGACGACCTCACCGACTGCATCGGCTGCGGCTGCCTGTCGTTCCAGCGCTGCCGCCTGGTCAACCCCGCCGACGTCATGGCCGCCGAGGGCCCGGGCCCCCGCCGCCTCCTGCCCGGCACCCCCCGCCCCGAGCCCGGGTCCGGGCCCGCGTCCGGGACCGCGTCCGGGCCGGAGGCCGCAGTAGAGGCCGCGCCCGAGTCCGCGCTCGAGTCCGGGACCGAGTCCGCGCCCGGGCCGATGGGGCGTCGCACCGACCGCCGCTCCGCCCGCCCCCCTCGGCGGTCCGGCTCGGCTTGAGCCCGTGCGGGCGGCTCCGGAGGCTGTGGGCTACGTTCTCCCGGAGTCACCGCCGGACGCACCCGTTGCATTCAGCTCGACACCTTCCCCCGGGACCGGTCCGGAGCACCTCGTCGAGGCCTCCCGTTCGCCCCTCCCATTCGCCTCTCCGTCCGGGCCGCGTGCTCGTCGCCCTCCTGATCGGAATCCACCGATGAACCGTTCCCAGCGACGTGCCGCCCTCCGGACCGTTTCCGCCGACCGCACCGACCGCACCGATCGCGACCTCCACCCCGGCCGGCGGCGCCGATTGACGGCGCTCGGATCGGCGGCCGTCCTGGCGTCGTCCGGTGCGGGCGCGGCGCTGGTGCTGGGAGGCTCGGGCACGGCCGGCGCCAACGCACCGATCGTGGTGGACACGCTCTCCATCTTCGGGCCCGGTTCGCTCGGTGCTGCGATCGACCAGGCCAACACGAACCCGGGCGAGGACCTGATCACGTTCGCCGTGTCGGGCACGATCACCCTCGACGTCGTGAACCTCCCCACGATCTACGACGCGGTCCACATCGTGGGCCCGGGGTCGGGCGCTCTCACGATCGACGGCACGGGCGGGTACTCGGCCCTGAGCTTCTACGGGGTCAGTGCCGCCGAGGGGACGTCGTCGGTGAGTGGGCTGACGATCGCCCACACCCATGGGTTCAGCGGTCCGGCTTTGGGTTGGAGGGGCAGCAGCGGCGACCTGACCGTCTCCGACGTGGTGTTCGACGCGAACGTGGCCGCCGGGCCCGGTGGTGCGGCCCGGCTGTACGGCGACACCGGCCACGTGACGTTCAGCGACACCACGTTCTCGCACAACTCGGCGTACTCCGGCGGTGGGCTCAACACCAACAACGGTGTGTTCGGCCACGTCACCGTGACGATCGTCGACAGCACCTTCGACCAGAACGAGGCACGGTCGGGCGGTGGTTTCTCCGGAACCAACACCGATCTCACGATCACCGACACCAGCTTCACGGGCAACGAGGCCACGTACGCGGGCGGTGGCCTGTTGATCGGGACCGGTGGGGCGACGCTCACCCGGGTCACGGTCAGCGGCAATTCGGTCACCTCCGGCGAGGGTGGCGGCGTGGCGGTCAGCTACTACGGGTCCGCCACGTTCGAGGACTCGACCATCTCCGGCAACACGTCGCTGGGTGAAGGCGGTGGGATCGGCACCTTCGGGCGAACGGTGCTCACGCTCGACGGCACCACCGTCTCGGGCAACTCCGCCGGCGGCAGCGGCGGCGGTGTTCGTGCCCTCTCCTCGACCCTGACGGTGACCGACTCCACGATCGCCGACAACGTCGTCGTGGGCTTCGGTGGCGGGATCGGGCTGCAGGGAACGGTCGCGCAGATCACCGGCACCACGATCTCGGGCAACGAGGCCAGCCTCTACGGCGGTGGCGTCTACGCGGGGTCCATCCCGTCGGGTGGGGTGCTCGTGGCGAACTCCACGATCTCGGGCAACCGGGCCAAGGACGCGGCGGCAGCCTGGATCGGTGGGAGCCTGGGCGGAGCCGCGCTGGTCGAGTCGACGGTGACCGACAACGTCGCGACGTCCGACTCGCCGGTCCGGGGTGCCGGGATCCAGGTCGACACGGTCAGCGCCTGCTCGTCGTCGGTCGTGACCCTCTGCTCGACGGAGTCGGACGGTGCGGGTCCCGATCGCAGTGAGCACGTCGCCGACCTGCCCGCGTTCCTCCGGCCCGGCGCCGGTTCGTCCTCCGCGCCTCCGGCTCCCCGGCCGCCGGTCCCACCGCCCGTGGTGCTCCCCGACCACCTGGTGCTCACCGGCACGATCGTCGCCGGCGACGTGGCCATCGTGTCGGGTGAGCCGGTGGCCGCGCCGGAGATCGGTGGTCGGCCCGGCGCCGGCACCATCACCGTCGACACCGATCACTCGATCCTCGGGGCGGTCGACCCCGAGAAGATCACGCTCGTCGACGCGGGGGGTACCCGGACCGGCGTGAGCGCCGCAGCCCTCCGCCTCGGCCCGCTCGCCGACAACGGCGGGCCGACCCGGACGCACGCGCTGCTCGAGGGCAGCCCGGCGATCGACGCCGGTCCGGCCACCGTGCCGACCTTTCCCGGCAACACCTGGGATCAGCGCGGTCCGGGCTTCGTGAGGGTCGAGTACGGCCGGATCGACGTGGGCGCCTTCGAGGTGCAGCTGCCCCTTCCGCCCGAGCCGAACTTCACCGGCTGA
>JAFMJM010000342.1 GCA_017853455.1 Acidimicrobiia bacterium
CCACCCGGCGACATCACGACGCCCTGGGCGAGCGGTCCGGCCTTGATCGGCGCGCCGCCCGGGCTGCGGCGCAGCACCGCCAGCACCTCGTACTCCCCGAACGAGAGCCCCTCCGACTGGGCCAGCTGCTCGCCGATCCGCCGGGTGAGGGTGGCGGCGGCCAGGATCCGGGTGACGGGGGCCATGGCGTCGACGTCGAGGTCCGGCCGCTCCCGGCGCCAGTCGGCGATGGCGGCGTCGAAGAACTCGCTGACTCCCATGGGCTGAATGTATCCCGGGACTTCGGGGGTTCAGAAATCTGAACTTCGGGCCCAGTGGCCCTGCGGGCTAGGTTCCGGGCGACGATCGGGCCGGACCGGCCCGCAGCGAATCCCGGGAGACCTCGTGAACCGAGCCCAGCGCCGATCCGCCGCCGGTGCTGACCGTGCTGCTCGCACCACCGGAACCGCTGGGCGGCGGGTGGCGGCCCTCGGCTCGGCGGCCGTTCTGGCCTCGGCCGCCGGCGGCGCTGCCGTGGTGTTGAGCTCGGCACCGGCGGGCGCCAACGCCCCGATCGTGGTCGACAGCCTGGCCGACGACGGCACCGGCACGACCCTGCGCGACGCGATCGACCAGGCCAACACCGACGGCGGCAAGGACACCATCACCTTCTCGGTGAGCGGCACGATCACCCTGGCCTCCTCCCTGCCGAAGATCACCGACGCGGTCGACATCACGGGACCGGGCGAGGGCTCCCTCACTGTCGACGGTGCCAGTTCGTCCGCCGGGTTCTACTTCGGCGGGATCGCGGCGGTGGCCGGGACGTCGTCGCTGACCGGGATGACGATCACCGGCATGAACAGCGTGAGCCTTGGCGGGGCGCTCCGGTGGGAGTTCAGCGACGCCGACTTCACCCTGTCCGACGTGACGCTCACCGACAACTACACGGCGTCCAACGGTGGTGCGATCGACATCTTCTACGCCAGCGGCTCGATCGTCATCGACCACGTCACCGCCACCGGCAACTCCGCCGGGCTCAACGGCGGTGCGCTCTACCTCGACGCCTACGACGGCAGTCTCACCCCGCTGACCATCTCCCACAGCACGTTCACCGGCAACTCGGCGTCGGGGGGCACGGGTGGCGGAGCCATGGTGCTCAACACCGCCGACGTGACGATCACCGACACGGTGATCACGGGCAACACGGTGACCGGCAACGACGCGGGTGGTGGCGGGGTGAACCTCGGGTCGGGCACCGTCGCCGTCCTCGACGGCGTGACCGTCGACGACAACACGGTGAGCGGCACGAGTGCCGACGGGGGTGGCATCCGGGTCTACGACGCCGCGCTCACCCTGCTCGGCTCGAGCGTCAGCGGCAATGCGGTCCCCTCCGGCAGTGGTGGCGCGATCTCGGCCCACGGTGCGTCGTCGTTGTACGTGGGCAGCTCGACCCTGGCCGGCAACACGGCCGGCTACTACGGCGGCGCGCTCTACCTGCTGAACTCGGGTGGGAGGATGGTCGTCAACTCGACCATCTCCGGGAACTCCGCGGCCCAGGCGGGCGCGGCCTTCTCGAGCGACAGCGGCGGCCTCGGGGTCCTGCAGTCGACGATCACCGGCAACACGGCGACGGCTCCGGGCGTCGGAACCCAGGCGGTCGGTGGGATCCAGGCCGTCGGCGGCGTGGGGTCGTGCGACGCGGTCGTGGCCTGCGTCGCGTCCGTCCCGGCCGGCGTCGTCTACCTGGCGGGCTCGATCCTCGTCGGCAACACCGACGTCGATCTGGGCACCACCAGCAGAGGTACCATCTCGGCCTCTTCCGAGGGTTCGATCATCGGGGTGGTCGAGACCGGTCCGGTGACGGTCACCGACTTCGGCGGTACGCAATTCGGCGTCACGGCCGCGGCCCTGAAGCTCGGCCCCCTCGCCGACAACGGCGGCCCGACCCTCACCCATGCGCTGCTGGCAGGCAGCCCGGCGATCGACGCCGGTCCGGTCTCCGAGTTCCCCTTCCCGGGCGACGCCTGGGACCAGCGCGGCGAGGGCTACGCCCGGATCCAGAACGGCCGCATCGACGTCGGCGCCTTCGAGGTGCAGGTCGAACGGCCCGAGCCGGTGCCCGAGCCGAGCTTCACCGGCTGATCGCGCCGGCAGTGCCGACCGGATGACCGGCTGACCGGCAGATCCGTCGGCCGATCGGCGATCACGGCCTGCTCGTAGACTCCGCCCGTGCGGGGGAGCGGTCTGACGAAGGTGGTGGCGCGCGGCGCCGGGATCGTCGTCGTGGTGCTCGTCGCGCTGGCCGCGCTCGGGGTGCTGGGTGCTCCCGGCGGATCGGGCGCGACCCCTGCCCCGGGTGGGTCCGGACCGGTCGGTCGACTCGGCGCGCTCGGTGCCACCCCGTCGGCCGGGGCCGCGACCCTCGACGCCACCCCGGGCGCCACCGGGTCCGTCGGCGCGGCGTCGGTCGACGGACGCGCCGAGCCCGGTCGGCCCCTGAAGGTCGTGGTGGGCGTCTACCTCAACGACATCCAGGACATCGATCTCGAGAACCACCTCTACACCATCGACTTCTACGTCTGGTTCCGGTGGACCGACCCGTCGATCAACCCGGCGGAGTCGATCGAGTTCATGAACGGCGCGCAGCAGTGGGGGACGACCCTGGTGCCGGCGACGGCCGAGCCGGTGCGGCTGCCCGACGGCTCGTACTACTTCCGCACGCACGTGCAGTCGACGTTCAAGTCGAGCCTGCCCCTCGCGGACTACCCGTTCGATCGCCAGGTCCTCGACATCGTCATGGAGGACACCAACGCCACGACGGCG
>JAFMJM010000343.1 GCA_017853455.1 Acidimicrobiia bacterium
CTCGAGCCCGAGCAGCGGCCGGTCAAGATCCAGGAGCTCGCCGAGCGCACCGACACCCCCGTGTCGATCCTCGAGCAGGTCCTGCCCCAGCTGCGCAGCGCCGGCGTCGTCCGCTCGGAGCGCGGTCCCCACGGTGGCTACCGCCTCAACCACGCCCCCGAGGACGTCTCCCTCGACCGGGTCGTGCGCATCCTCCAGGGCCCCCTGGCCCCCATCTCGTGCGCCACCCGCCACGAGCCCGAGCCCTGCACGATGGCGCTCGGCTGTGCCCTCCAGGAGACGTGGGCCGAGGTCCGCGACGCCACCATCGCCATCCTCGAGCGGACGTCCCTCGCCGACCTCGCCGCCCGGTCGTCGGGACGCTGGACCGACCCCACCCCGGTGGAGCTCACGACCCGCCGGACCCGCGGGAACGCCGGGTAGCGTCTCGCCCCGAGCAGAGGAGCGGGCGGCGGCGTGGACCTGAACTTCACCGACACCGAGGCGCAGTTCCGGGCGGAGTGCCGGGAGTGGCTGCAGGCCAACGTCCCGACGGGCCTTCCCTCGGGCGACACCCACGAGGGCTTCGCCCTCCACCTGGAGTGGGAGCGCACCCTCTTCGACGCCCGCTACGCCGTGGTGTCGTGGCCCGAGCAGTACGGCGGCCGGGGCGCTACCGCCATGGAGTGGCTCATCTTCGAGGAGGAGTACTACCGGGCTGGTGGTCCCCAGCGGGTCACCCAGAACGGCATCTTCCTCCTGGCCCCGACCGTCTTCGACTTCGGCACCGACGCCCAGAAGGACCACATCCTCCCGCGGATGGCCCGCGGCGACGACCTGTGGGCCCAGGGCTGGTCGGAGCCCGGTGCGGGCAGCGACCTCGCCGGCATCCAGTCCAAGGCGGTACGTGACGAGACCGCCGGCGGCTGGCGCCTGTCGGGCCAGAAGACCTGGACGACCCGGGGCGCGTTCTGCACCCACCTCTTCGGCCTGTTCCGCTCCGACCCCACCGCCGAGCGCCACCGCGGCCTCACCTACTTCCTCGTGCCGCTCGACGCCGACGGCGTCACGGTGCGCGGCTTCGGTCGCCTCGACGGCGACGAGGGCTTCGCCGAGGTCTTCCTCGACGACGTGTTCGTCGCCGACGACGCGGTCCTCGGTGGCGTCGACCAGGGGTGGTCGGTCGCCATGGCCACCGCCGGGGTCGAGCGCGGCCTCACCTTGCGCAGCCCGGGGCGCTTCCTCGCCGCCGCCGACCGGCTCGTCGACCTGTACCGGTCCGTGGGTGACGCCGCCGACGACCGCCTCCGCGACGACGTCGTCAAGGCCGTCATCGACGCCGAGGCCTACCGCTGGCAGACGTTCCTCACCGTCACCCGGATGCTCGAGGGCGAGTCGACCGGCTCCGAGTCGAGCATGACCAAGATCTTCTGGTCGGAGATGGACGTCCGCATCCACGCCACGGCGCTCGGCCTGCTCGGGCCCGACGCCGAGCTCGACGGCCCCTGGATGAAGGGCTACCAGTTCGCGCTGTCGGGGCCCATCTACGCCGGCACCAACGAGATCCAGCGCAACGTCATCGCCGAGCGCGTGCTCGGCCTCCCGAGGAAGTAGCGCCGTGCGCTTCGCCTTCACCGAGGACCAGCTCGCCTTCCGCGACGCCGTCCGCGACCTGCTCGCCAACGAGTGCCCGCCCGCCGTGGTGCGCGCCGCCTGGGAGGGCGCCGGACGTGCGCCGGGTGCGTGGTCGGCGCTCGCCGAGATGGGGGTGCTCGGCGCGATGGCCCCCGAGTCCGCCGGCGGGCTCGGCCTCTCGGTGCTCGACCTCGTGCTCCTCGCCGAGGAGGCCGGCTACGCCGCCCTGCCCGAGCCGTTCGTCGAGCACGCCATGGTGGCGGTGCCGGTCCTGCCCGACCCGGCCGCGGCGGCCGCCGGAGAGGTCACCGCGACCGCCGCGATCGGCGCGCCGTTCGTGCCGTTCGGTGCCGACGCCGACCTGGTGCTCCTCGACGACGACGATGCGGTCGTCTGCACCGCCCGGGGCGGGTTCACCGCCCGCCCGATCGACGGCGTCGACGCCTCGCGGCGCCTGGCGACCGTCACGTTCGACGAGGCAGAGATCGTCGGCGACGCCGGTGCGCTCGCGGCCGCCTTCGACCGCGGGGCGCTCGGCACCGCCGCCCAGCTGATCGGCGTCACCCGCCGGATGCTCGACCTCACCGTCGACTACGTCAAGGACCGCGAGCAGTTCGGCGTGCCGATCGGCTCGTTCCAGGCCGTCAAGCACCACCTCGCCGACGCCCGGATCGCCCTCGAGTTCGCCCGACCGCTCGTGTACCGCGCCGCCTGGTCGCTGGCCACCGGAGACCCCGACGCAGCGGTGCACGTCTCGATGGGCAAGTCGCTCGCCTCCGACGCCGCCGAGTTGACCAGCACCAAGACGCTCCAGGCCCACGGCGCCATGGGCTACTCGTTCGAGTACGACCTCCACCTGTTCATGAAGCGCGCCTGGGCGTGGGCCGGATCCTGGGGCGACGCCCCGTGGCACCGGGCCCGGGTCGGGCGCGCGGTGCTCTAGCCCCACAGTCCGTCCGTCTCCGCGACCCCTCCCGAGAGGAACCCCCATGCCCGAGGCCTACATCGTCGACGCCCTGCGCACCCCGGTCGGCAAGCGCGGGGGAGGGCTCAGCCAGGTGCACCCCGCCGACCTCGGCGCCCACGTGCTCTCGACCATCGTCGAGCGCAACGACCTCGACCCGATGGCCGTCGAGGACGTCGTGTTCGGCTGCGTCGACGCCGTCGGTCCGCAGGCCGGCGACA
>JAFMJM010000052.1 GCA_017853455.1 Acidimicrobiia bacterium
CGAGAACCGCTACCCGGGGGCCCGCGTCGACGTCGGCAGCCACTTCTACTGCTACGCCTCGGAGCCGGCCGACCACTGGACCGAGTACTTCTCGCAGCAGCCGGAGTTACAGGAGTACTTCGTCCGGGTGATGGACCACCACGGCCTGGCGCCGTCGATCCGGTTCGGGACCGAGGTGGTCGCCGCCACCTGGGACGCCGACCGGGCGGTGTGGTCGGTCGAGGTGCGCAACCCCGACGGATCGTCGGAGGTGCTCGAGGCCCGGTTCGTCATCAGTGCGGTGGGGTCCCTCAACCGGCCGAAGCTGCCCGACATCCCCGGGATGGACGACTTCGCCGGACCGTCGTTCCACTCGGCCCGCTGGGACCACTCCGTCGACCTGACCGGCAAGCGGGTCGCCCTGGTCGGGGCCGGCGCGAGCGGCTTCCAGATCGCGCCGACCATCGCCCCGCAGGTCGCGCACCTCGACGTCTACCAGCGCACCGCGCAGTGGATGTTCCCCAACCCGAACTACCACCTGCCCGTGCCGCCCGGCGACAAGTGGGCCATGCGCCACCTGCCGTTCTACGGACGGTGGTTCCGCTTCCTCACCTTCTACCCGGGGTCGGGCACGAGCATCGAGATGGCCCGGATCGACCCCGACTACGACGACGGCTCGGGGCGCGCGATCAGCGCCGGCAACGAGATGACCCGCGAGATGTTCCTGTCGTGGATCACCGGCCAGATCGGTGACGACCCCGACCTGCTGGCCAAGGTCGTGCCCGACTACCCGGCGACGGGCAAGCGGACCCTCCAGGACAACGGCTCGTGGCTGGCGTGCCTCACCCGCGACGACGTCGAGCTGATCCGCACCGGGATCGAGCGGATCACCCCCGACGGCATCGTGACCGTCGACGGTACCTTCCGGCCCGCCGACGTCATCGCCTACGCCACGGGCTTCCGGCACTCGGAGTTCCTGTTCCCGATGACGATCCGCGGTCGCGACGGCGTCGACCTGCGTGAGGCGTGGGGCGAGCGGCCCTCCGCGTACCTCGGGATCGCGACTCCGGAGGCAGCCAACTTCTTCATGCTCTACGGCCCGGGCACCAACCTGGCCCACGGCGGGAGCCTCATCTTCCAGTCGGAGTGCCAGGTGCGCTACGTCATGGACGCGATCCGGCGCACCCTGACGGGCGGGCATCGCACGATCGAGGTCCGGCCCGAGGTGGCCGACGCCTACCGGGAGCGGTACCGCGCCGAGATCGCGCAGATGGTGTGGTCGCACCCGTCGGTGACCCACACCCACTTCAAGAACTCGCACGGCGAGATCTGGACGGCGTCACCGTGGCCGGTGCCGACCTACTGGGCCTGGACCCACGCGGTCGACCCGGCCGACTACGTCTTCGCCTGAACCCCGACTCGGTCGACCACATCGACTTCGTTGTTTGGACGTTTCGGGGGGCCAGGGGCCCCCGAAACGTCCAGACAACGAACTGGGAGCGGGGCGCTGGGTCGGACCGGGTCGGAGAGGGTCGGGGTAGGTTGGTCCGGTGCGCGGACCCTCGGCCCCCATCCGGATCCTGCTCGTCGTCGCCCTCGTGGTGGCGGCCTTCACGGCAGTGGCCGTGGCCCCGACGCCGCCTCCGGCGAGCGCCGCGGGGCTCCGCAACTACACCCTGCGCTACTCGAACAACGTCAACGGCCAGATCACGATGGCGGCGAACGTCATCCTGCGCTGTCCGAACGACACCGCCTCGACGACCCTCAACAACAGTTGCAACGGCGCGCGCAACGGCACGAACGCCGTCAACAACAATTCGCTCGACATGCGCTGGCTCGACGTCGACGCCGACCCGGCGACCTTCGACTCGTCGAGTGCGCAGCTCGTGCTCCCCGCCGGGGCGACGGTGCTGTTCGCCGGGCTCTACTGGACCGGGATCCAGGGCAAGGGGACCGTCATCACCAACGGCGGGTTCACCGGCGTCCCCCAGGTGGCACCGAACGCCGCCCAGATCGACCGGGTGAAGTTCGCGGCACCGGGCGCCACCGGGTACGCCACGATCACGGCGGCGCAGGTCGACACCGGACCGATCGCCAACAGTTCCGGCTACACGGCGTTCGCCGACGTCACCTCCCGGGTGGTGGCGGCCGGTGCCGGCGCCTACACCGTCGCCGACGTCCAGACCGGTACCGGTGGCAACGAGGCCGCAGGCTGGTCGCTGGTCGTCGCCTACGCCGACCCCACCGAGCCCCTGCGCAACCTGTCGGTCTTCGACGGGCTGAAGGTGGTCTCGGGGACCTCGTCGGTGAGCATCCCCCTCTCGGGGTTCAAGACCCCGTCCGCCGGCACCGTCCGGACCACGATCGGCGTCGTGGCCGCCGAAGGTGACGCCGGGACGACCGGTGACTACCTCACGGTCAACGACAACGTCCTCACCGACGCCGTACACCCGCCCAACAACACCGAGAACTCGACCATCGCGAACCGGGGCTCGCAGGTCAGCACGAAGAGCCCCGACTGGCGCAACCAGCTCGGCTACGACGCCAGCTTCTTCGTGGCCGACGGGTTCCTCGGCAACGGTGACACGACGGCCAACTTCGCCGCCCGCACGACCGGCGACACTTACGCACCGCAGGCCATCACCTTCGCGACCGAGTTGTTCTCGCCGAACGTCGAGGTGACGAAGAGCGCGTCGGTCGTGGGGGGTGGCCCGGCCGAGCCCGGAGCCACCGTCGAGTACACGATCACCGCCACCAACAACGGCACCCAGGACGCCACCAACGTCGAGCTCGTCGACCCGATCCCGGGTGGCACGACCTACGTGGCGTCGTCCGAATCGGTGACCGGGAGCGGCAATGCGGCGTTCGACGGCGCGACCGGCACCCTGACCGCCCGGCTCGGCACGGGTGCGACGCCGGGTGCCGGTGGAGTGCTCGTGGTCGCGGAGTCCGTGACCGTCACCTACCAGGTCACCATCGACGCCGACCGACCCCTCGGCGACGTGCTGCACAACGCAGCGACGCTGTCCTTCGTCTCCCCCGACCTGGGGCTCCCGATCTCCCAGGTCGCCACCGCCGACACCACCGTCTCCTACCCGGACGTCGGCGTGGTCAAGACCATCGACTCGGTGGCCGGCAACCGCTACACCTTCTCCCTCACGGTCACCAACAACGGCACGGCCGACACCTCCGACCCGGTCACGCTGTCCGACACCCTGGGCACCTTCGGGACCCTGGTCTCGATCTCCGGGACGGGCTGGACCTGCCCCGGGTCGGTGTCGCCGTGCGACCGCTCCGACGTCCTCTCCCCGGGGTCGTCGTACCCCGCCTTGGTGGTCGTCGCCGACTACGCCCCCGGACAGCCGGTGGAGAACGCCGCCGACCTCACGGCGGCCAGTGGCGGCCAGCCGTCCGACGCCGCCAGCCCGGCCCGACTCGACGACCACTCCGAGGTCTCCGCCGGGACGGCCGCCGAGTCGACGGTGGTCCTCCAGAAGTCGTCGCTCGACGGGATCGTCGGGTTCGGTCGTCCGACCCAGTTCCGCATCGACGCCTACAACCAGGGGTCGATCGACTCGCCCGACACCGTGGTCACCGACACGGTGCCCGCCGGTCTGACGGTCGAGGGCGCGACCGCGACGCAGGGCACCTGCGCCTCGGCGCCCGGCGCAGCCGACACGACCGTCGTCACCTGCACGCTCGGTTCCCTGGCCGTCGGTGACGGTGCCTCCGTGACGGTGACCGTGACCGCCGGAACGTCGATCACCGGCACGACCGTCACCAACCACGCGACGGCGACGTCGTCGACGATCGTGACCCCGCCGACCTCCGACGCCGACCTCGAGGTCCGGCCGGCGACCGACCTGACGATCACCAAGACCGCCGACGTCGAGACGGTCGAGCCGGGCGACTCGGTCGAGTACACCCTGACCGTCACCAACGCCGGCGACACCACCGCGGACGGCGTCCAGGTGGTCGACCACCTGCCGCCCGCGATCGACGCCACGGCGACCATCACCGCCACCCCCGACGGTGGCGGCACCTGCCAGGTCACGGACCTGGTCGTGGCCTGCGACTGGGGCAGCCTCGCTCCGACCGACATCGTCACGGTCACGATCCAGGCGCAGTTCGTCGGATCGGTGGCCTCCGAGGACAAGCTCGCCGTCAACGTCGCCGAGGTGACGTCACTCACCGACGAGCTCGACCCCACCGACAACGAGGCGGCGGTGACGGTCAAGGTGCTGCCGTTCGCCGACCTCGAGGCGTCGGCCTACGGCCCGGGGGTGGTGCCGCCGGGTGGCACCGCGACCCTGACGTTCGTGAACGCCAACAACGGGCCGACCACGGCCACCTCGGCGGTCACCGAGATCGAGATCCCGGGTGGTCTCGAGATCGTGTCCGTGCCGGGTGAGTGCGCGGTGGTCGGCACGACGGTCACCTGTGCCGCCGGGACCCTCGCCGCCGGTGAGGCGCACACGGTGGAGATCGAGGTCCGCGCTCCGGTGGGGTCGGTCGGTACGACCAGCCTCACGACCGTCCACGTGACCTCGGCGGTCGACGACCCGATCCCCGAGAACGACGACGCCCTCACGCCGCTCGAGACCACGATTCCGCCGCGGATCGACGACGTCGACCCGTCGGAGGGACCCGACGGCGGCGGCACCGAGATCACGGTCGACGGAGAGAACTTCGACTCCGACTCGACGGTCGAGATCGGCGGCGAGCCGTGCACCGACGTGATCTTCGTGACCGCGAACGAATTGCAGTGCACCACGCCGCCGCACGACCCCGGTCCCGCTGACGTGGTGGTGATCACCGGTGACGGTCAGCGGGCCGTGCTGCCCGGTGGGTTCACGTACCGGGCGCCGGAGCCGAACTTCACCGGCTGACCCGGTCGGGGGCACCGCCCTCGTCGTCTGGACGTTTCGGGGGCCCCTGGCCCCCCGAAACGTCCAAACAACGGACCTGGAGGGTCAGGGGATCGGCACCCGGGAGACCACGACGTTGACGAGCTCGAAGGCGGTGGCGGCCTGCAGATCGCCGAGCGTGCGCACCTCGCGCAGGGAGCCGTCGTCGGCGATCGCCCGCCGGTGGGGGAAGGCGGCGCAGAGGTCGGCCCAGAACCCGTCGGGGTCGGCGTAGGCGCCGAAGGTGAACTCGAGCACCATCCGGGCGTCGGGGCTGCGGTCGAGCAGCGTGGTCATCCCGGCGAACACGGCGTCCTCGTGGCCCTCGACGTCGATCTTGCACAGGTCGAGCGTGGCCAGGTCGTGGGCGTCGGCGTAGTCGTCGAGGGGCGTGGTGGTGACCGTGAACGAGTCCTCCACCTCGGTCATGCCGATCCACGGACGCTGGGCCGCGACGTGCGTCTCGGCGCTCTCCAGCGACGCGCCGCCCCAGTGGCCGCTCCACACCGACAGGGTCGCTGCTCCGGTGCGGTCCGACAGGGCGACGCCTTCGAGCGCCGAGCGGTGCGCGATCCCGTTGGCGAGCAGCGTCCGGCGGAGGATGTCGCGCACGACGGGGTTGGGCTCGAAGAGCCGGAACGGGCGCTCGCCGGTGAGCCGGTCGGCGACCATCAGCGTGTGGTACCCGAAGTTGGCACCGACGTCGACGAAGGTGTCGGTCGGGCGGGCGAGCGACACCAGCGCGGCCGAGACGGCGGGCTCCCACGGATCGCCCAGGGCGATGTGGGCCGCCACCGACGTGTCGCGCATGTCGAGGTAGATGGGCCGCCCGCACGGGATGCGGGTGAGCACCAGGTGGTCACCGCAGGAGATCGTCCGGTGCTGGTCGAGGTGGCGGAGCACCCGCTCGAACCGGCGGTCGAGGGCCCGCGCGGCTCGGGTGCGGGCGGTGCGGATCGGGTTCACGGCTGCTCCCGGAGAGTGCGGACCGCAGCGAGGAACGCGGCGGCGGTGTCGGCGACGGTGACGTCGGTGAAGTGCGCGGCGATCCGCGCGGTTCGTTCGGCCCGGGCTTCCGGGAGGTCGACGAGCTCGACGATGCGGTCCTGCCAGGCCGTCCGGTCGAAGGGATCGAGCAGGTCGGTGCACCCCTGGCCCGCCTCGGGCAGGCTCGAAGTGTCGGAGGTGATGCAGGGCGTGCCGAAGGCGAGGCTCTCGCTCACGGGGAGCCCCCACCCCTCGTAGAGCGACGGCATGCAGGTGAGGGCGGCGTTTCGGTAGCACCACGCCAGCTCGTCGTCGGTGGCGTCCTCGACGTGGTGGACCACGCCGGCGAAGGCGGGGGTCTGCGTGAGGCGCGCGTACGTCTCCTCGAACAACCAGCCCCGCTTGCCGACGACCACCAGCTCGGGCACGGAGTCGCGGGGCCGGTCGCGCAGGAGCATCTCCCACACGTCGAGCAGCAGACGGTGGTTCTTGCGGATCTCGACCGTTCCGACCGTCAGGGCGAACCGGCCGGGTGCCGCCGCGCCGGCCGGGAGCGACCGCGGTCGTGTCCCGGACGAGCGAGGGATCGCCGATCCGAGCGGGAGCAGCGTCGTGGGTGGGCACGGTGTGCCGAGCGAGGTGGCGAACGCGGCGAGGTCACGCCGGGTGGCTTCGGAGATGACGAGGAGCCGGTCGGCGGCGCGCACGAGGTGGGTGAAGTGCTCGGCGAACGTCCAGCGCGGCGCCGGGTGCAACGGGTGGTCGACGTCGGGGATGACGTACTGGGGTGCGACGATCGGGATGAGGTCGTAGACGGTGAGCAGGGTGCGGAAGCCGCGCCGTCGGCGCTGCTCGGCCAGGTGCCCGACGTCGCCGGACCCGCGGTCGAGGCCGAGCGAGCAGTACACGGTGTTCGGTGTCCACGTGTCGCTCAGGCAGGCTCCGCCCGGGTGGCGGCGGTCCGAGCGGACGGCGGTGGGCAGGCCCGCCGCCTCGGTGACGGCCCGGCGTGCGAACGAGCCGGTGCGCAGGATCGCCCGCGCCGTGGCGGGTCGCCGCTGTGCCACTCGGCCGATCGCAGATCGTGACGTGCCCGTCCGCACCGGCGCCGGGGTCCCGAAGCCACGGGTCCGGGCCGAGGGTGAGGCTGCGACGAGGTCGCGGACCCGGGCGGCGGGGACCTCGGTGAAGCCGCTTCGATCCTGGTCGTAGCGACAGAAGGTCACCGGCCGTTCGGCGGCGAGCAGGGCTCCGGCGACCGCGTGCATCACGCGCGGGATCCCCGACATCGGCGCGTCGAGCATCACCGACACGTCGAACACGAGGTCGGGTGCCGTCGCGCTCACAGGCCGTGCAGGTCGCGGGCGGTGCCGATCACGACCCGGGCGGTGGTCGCCGCATCGACGTTCACGAAGGTGGCTCGGATGTGCTCCGACGTCGAGGACCGGAGGTCGAGGTCGCGCCACAACCCGAGCACGGCGTCGCGCCAGGCGTTGCGGTCGAACGGGTCGAGCATGGTCGTCAGGCCCGCCCCCGCTTCGGGCAGGCTCGACGTGTTCGACGAGATGCACGGTGTTCCGAAGGCCAGGCTCTCGCTGACCGGCAGCCCCCACCCCTCGTACAGCGACGGGTAGCAGGTGAACACGGCGTTCTCGTAGCACCAGGCGAGCTCGGCGTCGGTGGGGCCGTCGAGGTGGAGGACCTTCCCGGCGAAGGCGGGGGTGCGCTCGAGCCGGGCGACGGTCTCCTGGAACAGCCAGCCCTGGCGTCCGGCCACCACGAGCGGCGGCACCTCGGCGCGTGGCAGGTCGCGCAGCATCGACTCCCACACGTCGAGGAGGAGCTGGTGGTTCTTGCGGATCTCGATCGTGCCGACGGTCAGCACGAACCCGCCGGGCGCCGGGGCGCCGGGCCCGGCGAACGCCGCCGGGCGGATCCGGTCGTGCTCGGGGATCGATGAGCCGAGCGGGAAGCGGACGGTCGTGGGGACCGCCACCCCCTGCTCGGCGGCGAACGCCTCGACGTCTCGTTGGGTGGCGTCGGAGTTCACGAGCAGGCGGTCGGCGGTGGTGAGCATGCGGGTGAAGTGGATCCGGAACTCGTCGGCGAGGAGCAGGTGCGGGTCCCAGACGGAGTAGGCCGCGTGGTACTGGGGCGTGACCACGGTGGTGAGATCGTGGGCGGTCAGGACGGTGGCGAAGCGCTGGCGCTCGCGCTGCTGCGCGAGGTAGTCGAAACTGACGTCGTGGTAGTCGAAGGCGAGCGACACGTAGGTGGTGTCGGCGGTCCACGCCCCGGTGAAGCAGGGCCGGGGGCGGATGTTGCGGTCCTCGCGCAGCGCACGGGGGAGCCGCGACGCCTCGGCGGCCGCCCGCCGTGCGTAGTAGCCGGCCCGGCGAACGGTCCTGGCCGTGGCCGGCCGGTCGGCGAGGATCCGGTCGGTGGTCCGGCGGACGGTTCCTGGTTCGGGTGTTGCAGCGTCGTCGTCGAGGCGAGACTGGTTGCGATCGTGGGTGTGCTCGACGTGGCGGCGGACCCGCTCCGGGTCGACCTCCTCGAAGAGACGGTGGACCGGGTCGAACCGGCAGAAGGCGGTGTGTGGGTCGGCTTCGGCCAGGAGCACGGAGGCGACCGCGACGCCGACCCGGGCGACCCCTGACATGTTGGGGTCACGCAGGAGGGCCGAGACGTCGAAGACGAGGTGGGGCGTCACGGCTCGACGATCGGGAAGAACATCGGGAACGTCTGCATCAGCCCGAAGAGCGCGGGCAGCATCCCCACGTCGTCGCCGTCGATCGTCAGGGCGCCGGTCTCGAGGTGGGGCGCGAGATCGAGGTTCTGGCCCACCAGCACGTCGAGGACCGGCCGGGTGGTGGTGACGGTGCAGTCGACCGGCTCGTCCGGAGACGCCAGGGCGCCGGTGCGGGCGTGGAGGGTCCCGTTGGAGAGGGCCACCACGGCCTGCTCACCGGTGTCGGTGAGGACCCAGCGCACGGTGGACGATCCGAGGTCGAGGGCGGCCTGCCCGTCGAGGCACACCGAGAAGTAGTCGAAGCACTGCTCGAGGGTCATGCCGCGGGCGACCTCGAGCCCGGGCCGGACGAGGGCGGGCAGCTGCGGCGTGCCGTGGCGCAGCTCGGACGCCCCGGTGAGGTAGACGTCGCGCCACGGTCCGGCCTCGGCGACGTAGGCGAGCTGCTCGAAGGCGTCGGCCTGGAGCCGTCGGGCCTCGGTGTCGGTCGGGTCGGCGAAGACGGCGTGGCGCAGCACCTGCGCGACCCAGCGGTAGTCGCCGGCGTCGAAGGACCGCCGGGCGTTGGCCAGGAGGGCGTCGCGCCCGCCCATGAACTCGACGTAGCGGACGGCGGCCTCGGACGGGGGATAGGGGTGGAGGCTCGACGGGTGCCCGTCGTAGAACCCGAAGTAGCGCTGGTACACGGCGCGCACGTTGTGGCTGAGCGTGCCGTAGTAGCCGTGGCACGACCAGTCGTTCCACAGTGCGGGCGGCATCGTGACCGACTCGGCGATCTCGTCGGGGGTGAGGCCCGCGTTGGCGTGGCGCATCGCCTCGTCGTGGATCCAGCGGTAGAGATCGCGGTGGTTGCGCACGTGGGTGAGCACGTCGTCGCGGCCCCAGTACGGCCACGAGTGCGGAGCCACTGCGACGTCGGTGCGGTCACCGAAGCGCACGATGGCCTCGTCGAGGTACTTGCTCCAAGCGAGCGAGTCGCGGATGAGCGCGCCACGCAGGGTGAGCACGTTGTGCATGGTGCCGACGCAGTTCTCGGCGAGGCACAGCATCCGGAGGTCGGGGAAGTACATGTGCATCTCGGCGGGCGCCTCGGTGTCGGGCGTCAGCTGGAACTCGATCCGGACGCCGTCGACCACGAGCTCGTCGGGACCGGTGATGTCGACGGTCGGGGCGATCAGCGAGCTGTGGCCGCGCGGCACCCCCTTGCCGAGTCCCTGGTCGACGTGGCCGCGTTCGTCCCACGGGAGCGTCATGCCGTACTGGTAGAGCGCGCGTCGACCCATCGCCGCCTGGGCGGCGACGTTCTCGGCGACCGCGGCCTTCATGAAGCCCTCGGGGGCGATCACCTGGCACAGGCCGGCCTCGACCCGCTCGCGCGAGACGATGCCCAGGATCCCGCCGTAATGGTCGATGTGGGAGTGGGTGTAGAGGACGGCCGTGACCGGGCGCTCGCCGAGGTGCTCGGCGACCAGCGCACTGGCGACCTCGGCGGTCTCGGTGTTGGTCAGCGGGTCGATCACGACCCAGCCCTCGGTGCCGCGGATGAACGTGACGCACGACGTGTCGTAGCCGCGCACCTGGTAGACGCCGTCCATGACCTCGAACAGGCCGTGGTGGCCGTTGAGCTTGGCCTGGCGCCAGAGGGCGGGGTTGACGGTGTCGGGGGCGTCGCCGACGACGAAGTCCCAGTCGGAGGGGTCGAAGGCGACCGACGACAGCGACGATCCCCGGGCGGCGATCGGGCCGTCGTGGCGGGCGATCAGGCCTCGCTGCGCCCGCTCGTGGTCGGCGGCGTGGTCGTGGGGGAGGCGGGCGGCGAACTCCCGCTGGCGGGCGGCCGTGACGTCGGTGGCGGGATTGCGGCCGAAGGCGTCGGGGCCGGTGCCGGAACTGGAGTCGGATGCCATGCGCCGACGGTAATCCCTGGACCGGCCGCCGACGGGTTCCGAACGACTGCTCCGCGCGGCGGGCTAGGTTCCGCCCGTGCCCCTGTCCGAGCTCCGCACCCTCGTCGACGGCCTGGTGTTCGCCGAAGGACCCCGGTGGCGTCACGACCGCCTGTGGTTCTCCGACATGTTCGGGGAGGCCGTCCTGACCGTGGCGCCCGACGGACGCGTCGAGACGGCGGTGGCACTGCCGGGGCGAAAGCCGTCGGGCCTGGGCTGGCTCCCCGACGGCACGCTGCTGATCGTGTCGATGGAGGAGCCGGCGGTGCTGCGCGTCGACGACGGCGTCGTGTCCGTGCACGCCCGGCTCGACCACCTCGTCGACTGCGAGTGCAACGACATGGTCGTCGACGCCCGGGGCAACGCCTACGTGGGCACCTACCCGAACCCGGCCACGGCCCCGGGTCCACTCCTGCTCGTGCGCCCCGACGGCTCCGCCGAGGTGGCGGCCGCCGACCTCCGGTTCTGCAACGGAACGGTGATCAGCCCCGACGGCACGAGCCTCGTCATCGGCGAGTCGATCGGGCAGTGCCTCACCGAGTTCACCGTCGCCGCCGACGGCACCCTCCACGACCGCCGCACCTTCGCCGTCACCGACGGTGCGGGCCCCGACGGCATCTGCCTCGACGTCGAGGGGGCCGTCTGGGCGGCGCTCCCGATGGCCCGGGAGTTCCGGCGGATCGCGCCAGGTGGCGAGGTGCTCGACCGCATCGAGGTGCCGGGCCGACGGGCGATCGCCTGCACGCTCGGTGGTCCGGAGTTGCGGACGCTGTTCCTGATCTCGTCGCTCGCCTTTCCCGGGCCCGACCTGGCGGGCACCCGCGACGCCCGCATCGACGTGGTCGAGGTCTCCGTGCCGGGCACGGGGTCGCCGTGAGCGAGCGGATGGCCTAGCGTGGAGCGACGACCCGCCCCTGGAGATCCTCGATGACCACGACTCCCGATCGTCCCTACGTCAACGTCCTCGATCCGGCGTTCTACGTCGACCCGTGGGACGCCTACCGCTGGCTGCGCGACGAGGCCCCGGTGTTCTGGGACCCGGTGCAGCAGACCTGGGTGGTGACCCGCCACGAAGACGTCGTCGCGGTCGAGAAGGACAACGCGAGGTACTCGTCGTTCGCGGGATCGCGCCCGCACTTGGACCAGCGGTCCAACCGGTCGATGATCAACCTCGACGAGCCCGACCACCAACGCCAGCGCAACCTCGTCGCCCGGCGCTTCACCCCCCGGGCCGTGCGCACCCACGAAGACCGGGTGCGCGACCGCGTCACCGGGATCATCGACGACGTGCAGTCGCTCGGCGAGTGCGAGGCGATCGAGGCGATCGCCTCCCGCCTTCCGGCGATGATGATCTGCGACTTCTTGGGCTACCCCGACGAGTGGTGGCCCAAGGCGCGTGAGTGGTCGGAGCGCACGATGCACGACGCCGGCCAGACGTCGCCCCTGGGACCGCAGGACACGGATGCGGCGGGCGCGATCACGACGGGGCTGAGCGACGTCGTGGCCGAGTTCACGGCGTTGACGCTCGAGGTGATCCAGGAGCGGATGGTCGAGCCGCGCGACGACCTCATCTCGGTGTGGCTCCACTCCGAGGGCTTCGACGTCGGCAAGGTGATCGAGGAGACCATCCTCGTGCTCGACGGTGGAGCCGAGACCACCCGGACGGTGATCGGGTCGATCATCCGGGAGCTGGCCCTGCATCCGGACCAGCGTCGGCTCCTGGCCGCCGAACCCGAGCGACTGGGCACCACGGCCGTCGAGGAGTTCATCCGCTGGGTCTCACCCATCCTCAACATGCGGCGAACGGTGACCGAGGACCACGACCTGCACGGGCAGCGCCTCCGCACCGGCGAGGAGGTGCTGCTGCTCTACCCGGCGGCCAACCGCGATCCGCGGGCGTTCGACCGACC
>JAFMJM010000053.1 GCA_017853455.1 Acidimicrobiia bacterium
CCCCGTCACGCGCCGCGAGCGCGTCGTCGATCCGACCGCGTTCGTCGAGCACCCGCGTCACCGCGAGGATCTCGA
Source organism: Acidimicrobiia bacterium (assembly GCA_017853455.1). Lineage (GTDB taxonomy): Bacteria > Actinomycetota > Acidimicrobiia > IMCC26256 > PALSA-555 > CAIUKV01. Next base: position 76 of record JAFMJM010000053.1, read on the forward strand.
CCTCGATGCGGCGCTGCTCACCCATGAGCGCCGTGCGCCGCGCTTCGAGATCCACCGTCTCCCAGCACCGGAAGTCGTCGACCGCTGCGGACCACTCGAACATGCCAAGACCTTGTTTGGGTGATTGTCGGGGCCAGAGGCCCCACAATCACCCAAACAACGAGAAGGTCAGCGGGTGATGAGCCAGATGACGAGCGCGACGACACCGATGCCGACGAGCACCGGCACGACGCGCTTCGCGATCGCGCCGCCGGCGGCGTCCATCAGGTTGACCGGCTCGACCTCGGGGCTGTCGATCTTGCGCACGCCCCCGGTCTCCGTCGGCGCGGCCGGAACCGGAGCCGCGGCCGACTCGGCGGCGGGCTCCGTCGCGGGAGCGGGAGCGGCCGCGGGAGCCGCCGCCGCGTCGCCGTCGCCCGAGAGGACGTTCGCCTCGAGCGACGCCACGAACTGCGCGAGCAGCTTCGCCGAGACGTCGGCCATGACGCCGCGCCCGAACTGGGCGACCTTGCCGGTGACGTTGAGGTCGGTGTCGACACCCACCTGCGTGCCGGTGCCGTCGGCCGCCAGCGTGACGGTCACGGTGGCCGACGCGTTGCCCTGCCCGCGGGTGTCGCGACCCTCGCCCTTGAGCACGATGCGGCGGGCGGCCTCGTCGGCCTCGACGATCTTGGCGGCGCCCTTGTACTGCGCGGTGATCGGGCCGACCTTGACCTTCACGACGCCGCGGTACTCGTCGCCCTCGATCTCCTGGAGCTGGGCCCCGGGCATGCACGGCGCGATGCGCTCGACGTCGAGCAGGACCTTCCAGGCCTCCTCGACCGGCACCTCGACGCGGAACTGATCCTCGATCTTCATGGTCCCTCCGGGGCGGCGTCCGGATCGTCCAGCGCCTGCAGGTCCCCGAGGGTATCGACATCGGCGGGATGGCCGGTACCCGTGCAGTCGACCTCGACGACGGTGTGCTCCCCCATCAGCTGCCGGGCACCCGCGTCGCCGGTGAGGGCGCACGCCTCGGCCCACACGGCACGGCGCAGGAGCACCGGATTGCCGCGGACGCCGCCGTAGACCGCCACGGCGATCGGGGCGTCGGGCACGAGGTCGGCCACCTCCCGCAGCAGCCCGTAGGCCTCGGCGCCGATCCGGGGCTGGTCGGCGAGACCGACGCACACGGCGTCGACCGGGTCGGCGGCCAGGGCGGTCAGCCCGGCGCGCAGCGAGGCGCTGATGCCGTCGGCCCAGTCGGGGGCCTCGACCACCCGCACGTCGGGTCCGGCCCGGCGGGCCACCGCGTCGCCGCGGTGCCCCACCACCAGCACGACCGGCGCGCACCCGCCCTCGCGGGCGGCGGTCAGCGCCGCGTCCACCAACGTGGTCCCGTGCCACTCGAGCAGGGGCTTCGCGACGACGTCGGCACCCGACGCCGCGAGCCGCGACCCCGCGCCGGCCGCCAGGATGAGTGCCGCTGCCCGCACGGGCCGCCGCCGGCGCCTAGGCGCCCGCGGCCTCCAGCGCGCGTCGCACCAGCACGCGGGCCAGGTGCTCGCGGTATTCGGGCGAGGCGTTGAGGTCGGCCGGCGCGTCGGTGCCCTCGGCGGCGAGAGCCGCGGCGTCGGCGACCGACGCCCCACCGGCGAGCGCCTCCTCGACCGACCGGGCGCGCAGCGGCGTGCCCGCCATGTTGACCAGCGCCACCCGGGTGCTGCCGTTGTTCACCACGAGCGCACCGACGATCGCCCAGTCCTGGGCCCGGCGGTTGAACTTCTGGTAGTTCCAGCCGCCGGTGGCCTTGGGCACCCGGATCTCGGTGAGGAGCTCGTCGGGGGCGAGGGCGGTCTCGAGGAAGCCCTGGAAGAAGTGCTCGGCGGCGACGGTGCGCTCACCACCGGGACCGCGCACCACGAAGGTGGCGTCGAGCGCGAGCAGCGCCGCGGGCAGGTCGGACGCCGGGTCGCCGTGGGCGACCGAGCCGCCGAGCGTGCCGCGGTGGCGGACCTGGTTGTCGCCGACCTCGGCGGCCACGCCGCGCAGCGCCGGGCAGGCCTCGGCCAGCAGCGCCGAGGTCTCGAGGTCGCGGTGGCGGGTGAGGGCGCCGATGGCGACGTGGTCGCCGGCGTCGCGCACGTAGGACAGGTCGGTGAGCCGGGCCACGTCGACCAGCACGGTCGGGGTGGCGAGGCGCAGCTTCATCAGGGGGATCAGCGACATCCCACCGGCGAGCAACTTGGCGTCGTCGCCGTGCTCGGCCAGGGCGGCGAGGGCGGCGTCGGCGCTGTCGGCCCGGACGTACTCGAACGCTGCGGGGATCACCGCCCACCCCCCATCTTCCCGGCCGCCTCGAGGACCGCCTGGACGATGTTGTGGTAGCCGGTGCAGCGGCAGAGGTTGCCCTCGAGCCCCAGGCGCACCTCGCGCTCGGTGGGGTTCGGGTTCTCCTCGAGGAACGACACGGCCGCCATCACCATGCCCGGCGTGCAGAAGCCGCACTGCAGGCCGTGCTTCTCGTGGAACGCCTGCTGCACCGGGTGGAGCTCGGTGTCGGAGGGCGCGAGGCCCTCGATGGTGGTGACCGCGCCCCCGTCGGCCTGGACGGCGAACATCGTGCACGACTTCACCGACTCGCCGTCGAGGAGGACGGTGCACGCCCCGCACGACGACGTGTCGCAGCCGACCTTGGTGCCGGTGAGCCCGCAGGCCTCGCGCAGGTACTGCACGAGCAGGGTGCGGGGTTCGACGTCGTGGGACTGGGCGACGCCGTTGACGGTGGTCGAGACCTGCACGGTGGCTCCTGGGTCGGGTGGTCGGGGCAGCGTATCCCGGCGGCGCCGGTCAGCCCATCACCACGGCGAGGACGTCGTCGGGGATGTCGAAGTTGCCGAAGACGTTCTGGACGTCGTCGTGCTCCTCGAGGGCGTCGACGACCCGCAGGACCGACTTGGCCGACGCCTCGTCGCCGAGGGGCACGGTCATGGTGGGGGCCATGGTGAGGTCCGCACTGGCGACCGCGATCCCGGCCTCGTCGAGGGCGGTCCGGACCGTGTGGAGGTCGGTGGCGGCGGTGGTGACGACCCAGGTGTCGCCGGTGTCGGCGATGTCCTCGGCTCCGGCGTCGAGGGCCACCAGCATGAGGTCGTCCTCGCCGGCGGCTGCGTGGTCGAGGATCACCACGCCCTTGCGCTCGAACTGCCAGGCGACCGACCCGGGCTCGGCGATGGAGCCGCCGTTGCGGTTGAAGATGTTCTTGATCTCGGCCGTGGTGCGGTTGCGGTTGTCGGTGAGGCACTCGACGTAGACCGCCACGCCGTTGGGGGCGTACCCCTCGTAGGTGACCGGCTCGTAGCGCTTGCCCTCGAGCTCACCGGTGCCACGCTTGATGGCCCGGTCGATCTTGTCGACGGGCACCGAGTTGTCGCGGGCCTTCTGGACCATGGTGCGCAACGTGGCGTTGGACTCGGGGTCGCCGCCGCCCTCGCGCGCCGCGACCTCGATCTGACGGGTCAGGCGGGCGAAGAGCTTGGCCCGGGCCTGGTCGGCCGCGCCCTTCTTGTGCTTGATGGAATGCCACTTGGAATGACCGCTCATGGTGTCTCCGGTTCAGGCCGCTCGGGCGGCGTGGAGGAACTGCTCGTGGAGGCGGAGGTCGCCGGACAGCTCGGGGTGGAAGGTCGCCCCGTAGCGCACACCTTCGCGCACGAGCACGGGGTCGCCGCGGTGCTCGGCCAGGATCTCCACCCCGGGGCCGACGGCCTCGACGACCGGGGCCCGGATGAAGACCCCCGGGAAGGCCGGGGCGCCGACCACGTCGAGGGTGGTCTCGAACGACTCCTGCTGGCGGCCGTAGCCGTTGCGGCGCACCGTGACGTCGAGCACCCCGAAGCACTCCTGGCCGGGCAGCCCGTCGAGGATCGTCGTGGCCAGGAGGATGAGCCCGGCGCAGGTGCCGAACACGGGGAGGCCGTCGCGCAGCAGCGCCCCCAGCGGGTCACGCAGGCCGGACGTGCCGAGGAGGCGCGCCATGGTGGTCGACTCGCCGCCGGGGATCACGAGGGCGTCGAGCGCGCCGAGCTGCTCGGGCACCCGGACCTCGGTCACCGAGGCGCCGAGCGCCTCGCAGACCTCACGCTGCTCGCGGAACGCCCCCTGTAGGGCCAGGACGCCGACCTTCACGGCCTGGGGGCCTCGCGGCCGACGGGATCACCGTCACCAGCCGCGCTCGGCGAGCTTGACCTCGAGGGTCTTGATCTCGTCGCCACGCATGGCGCCCGGCAGACCGGTCGACACCTTGGCGACGATCGCCGGGTCCTGGAAGTGGGTCGTGGCCTCGACGATGGCCTTGGCCATCACCTCGGGCGCCTCGCTCTTGAAGATGCCACTGCCGACGAAGACGGCCTGGGCGCCGAGCTGCATGGCCAGCGAGGCGTCGGCCGGGGTGGCGATGCCGCCGGCGCAGAACAGGGGCACGGGCAGCTCGCCGCGCGCCGCGACCTCCTGGAGGAGCGCCTTCGGGACCCGCATCTCCTTGGCCAGGGCCTTGAGGTCCTTCGGGTTCGCCGCTGCGGCCTCGGCGATCGACCCGAAGATCGACCGCAGGTGCCGCACGGCCTCGACGATGTTGCCGGTGCCGGCCTCGCCCTTGGAGCGGATCATGCACGCTCCTTCGTTGATGCGCCGCAACGCCTCCCCGAGGTTGGTGGCACCGCACACGAACGGGGTGGTGAAGACCCACTTGTCGACGTGGTACGCCTCGTCGGCCGGGGTGAGGACCTCGGACTCGTCGATGTAGTCGACGCCGAGGGACTCGAGCACCTGGGCCTCGGCGAAGTGGCCGATGCGGCACTTGGCCATCACCGGGATGGTTGCGACCTTCTGGATGCCCTCGATCATGGCCGGGTCGGACATGCGGGCCACGCCGCCGTCGCGCCGGATGTCGGAGGGCACCCGCTCGAGCGCCATCACCGCCACCGCACCGGCGTCCTGGGCGATCCGGGCCTGCTCGGGGTCGACCACGTCCATGATCACCCCGCCCCGGAGCATCTCGGCGAGGCCCCGCTTGACGCGGGCGGTTCCGGTGGTCTGCGAGTCGGTCATGCCTTGATTCTACGTTTGGACGGCCGATCCCATTCCCTCGGACCGGTTCGAGACCCCCGGAACGCCCGGAATCGCCCGACCCGCCCTACTTCTTCGGCTTCTTGGGCGTGGTCGTGGTCGGCGCCACCGTGGGCGGGGGCGGCGGGGCGGACACGACGTCGACCACGGTGTTCAGGGGTGCCAGCTCGACCCAGGTGCGCCCCGGGGTGATCGGCACCGGACCGCCGAAGACGTTCGTGTACTGGGTCGGGGTCGTGGGGTCGGGCTTGGACCACCGGCCCTTGACCAGCTGACCGTCGGAGAAGATCCAGGCGTCGCCCCCGCCGATCAGCTGGCCCTCGGAGCCGGCGGGGTAGTTGACGAACTGCACGATCACGGTGGTCGGCGCGATCTGGGTGCCGTTGGCGTCGTTGAAGGCGGTGTCGCCGTAGGAGCGCTTCCAGACGTGCGCCGCGGCGTCGTAGGTGTACGTGGGGTCGTACCCCGGCGAGAGCCCCACGTGGAACGAGTCGATGCGCTCGCCCCCGAAGGTGGCGCCCGTGGCCAGGTAGCCGAACAGCGGGCGCGGCGGGACGGGGGTGCCGCCCCGGGCCCAGAGCTTGTCGGTGTAGCCGTAGAGGTTGTGGGGCGCGTACCGGTTGTTGTCGCGGTAGAAGGCGTCGCCGGCGTTGCTCTCGTCGACCCACACGACCGGGCAGGCGCGCACCAGGGCGACGTTGTCGGGGGTGCCGCCCGAGAACGCCACCACCCCGCCGATCGCCGAGACGATGTCGGGGTCCATCAGGCGCACCGAGCGGATCGGACCGACGGTGTCGGGCGCGGCGCTGTTGAAGACGGCCCAGAACCGGGTGATGCCCCCCTCGACGACCTCTTCGTAGACGACGTCGGCCTGGGCGAGCCCCGACTGCGGGCGCGCCTCGGGCGTGTTCTCGATCTTGACGCTCAACGCGGCGCGCTTCAGGCTCACGCCGGTGGGGTCGGGGAGCCCGGTCAACGGCGCGACCGGCGGCGCGGTCGTGGTGGTCGTGGTCGAAGAACTGGTGGTCGTCGGACGGACGACCTTCTGGTCACCCCCACCCGAGAAGGCCAGCACGGCGCCGGCGGCCACCGCCGCGACCGCCACCACGGCCGCGCCCACCACGCCGACCCGGCGCCCGGTGCTCCAGGTCGACCAGCTCACATGGCCTCGAGCAGGGCGATGCGCTCGGCGAGCGGCGGGTGGGTGTCGAACATGCGGTTGAGGCGGGCCCCGCGCCCGTCGGGCCGGACGTCGAGGGGCGTCTCGATCCACATCTGGGCCGTCGCCTTCGAGGCCGAGCGCACCACGGTGCCGTCGTCACGCAGCTTGCGCAGGGCCGACGCCAGACCCGGCGGGTAGCGGGTGATGGCGACCGCCTGGGCGTCGGCGAGGTACTCGCGCTTGCGGCTGAGCGCGAACTGCATGCCGACCGCGGCGAGCGGGGCGAGCACCAGGAGGGCGACGGCGAGCACGGCGACCACGATCCCCGCCGGGTTGTTGTTGCCCCCGTTGTCGTCGTCGTCACCGAAGATCGAGCTCCAGAACAGGATCCGCAGCCCCAGATCGGACATGAGGGCGATCGCACCGACGGCCACCACGGCCACGGTCTGGATCCGGATGTCGTAGTTCTTGACGTGCGACAACTCGTGAGCGAGCACGCCCTCGAGCTCGACCCGGTTCATGGTGGCGAGCAGCCCCGTGGTCACGGCGATGGCGGCGTGCTCGGGGTCGCGTCCGGTGGCGAAGGCGTTGGGCGACGGGTCGTCGACGACGTAGAGGCGGGGCTTGGGCAGCCCGGCGGCGATGCACAGCCCCTCGACCAGGTTGTGGTACCGGCGGAACTCGGGACCGTCGGCGGGACGGGCCCGCGACACCGCCAGCGCCACCGAGTCGGAGCGGTAGTAGGCGACCCAGGCCATCACGCCGGCGAAGACGAGGGCGATGACCACCACGACCAGGCCGCCCTGGACCAGGTAGTCGACGGCGGCACCGACGAGGAGGATCAGGACGACGAAGCCGGCCATGACGAGCGCGGTGCGGCGGCGGTTGCGCCGGATCTCGGCCTCGTAGGTGGTTCGCTCGACGGCGGTGACGAAATCGGGGTCGGACATCGGCGAGGGGTGGTTTCCTGGAATCGACGGGCGCAGCGGGTCGGACCGGGTCAGAACCGGACCTGGGGCGGCGCGTCGGTCTCGGGGGCGGCCTCGAAGAACTCGCGGCGCTCGAAGTTGAACATGCCGGCGATCACGTTGCGCGGGAACGTCTGGATCGCGTTGTTGTAGTTGAGGACCGAGTCGTTGAAGAACTGGCGGGCGTACGCGATCCGGTCCTCGGTGGAGGTGAGCTCCTCCTGGAGGTTGAGGAAGTTCTGGTTGGCCTTGAGGTCGGGGTAGGCCTCGGCGACGGCGAACAGCGACTTGAGGGCACCCGACAGGGCGTTCTCGGCGGCGGCCTGCTGGACCATGTCGCCGCCCTGCTGGGCGTTGATGGCGTTGGCCCGGGCGTTGGTGACCGCCTCGAGGGTCTGGCGCTCGTGGGCGGCGTAGCCCTTGACCGTCTCGATGAGGTTCGGGATCAGGTCGTAGCGGCGCTTCTGCTGCACCTCGATCTGGGCGGCGGCGTTGTCGACCCGGTTCCGGGTGCGGACCAGGCCGTTGTAGGACAGCATCAGGAACAGCCCGACGAGCACCACCACGACGACGATCACGATCACGACGACCATGGATCGATGGTAGCGGTGGCCCGGGACCCCGCCGGGGCGGGCCCGGGCTCGGGGATCAGCGCTCGCGGACCAGCCGGACCGGGCGGGCCACCACGGTGCCCGACCGACGCGATCCGATCGCCCGGGCGTAGACGTCGAGGTAGGTGTCGGCCAGCCGGTCCATCGACAATTCGGCCGCCCGGGCCGATCCGGCCGTCTCGAGCGCCGACCGGCGGGCGGGGTCGTCGAGCACCGACCGCAGGGCCGCGCGCAGCGCCGTCGGGTCCGCCGGGGGCACCAGCGCGGCCTCGGCCCCGGTGCGGGCGACGGTGCGGTATCCGACCAGGTCGGCGGCGACCACCGCTGTGCCCGCCGCCATGGCCTCGAGCAGCACGACCCCGAAGGACTCGCCGTCGGTGGAGGGGAAGCAGGCCACCGTGGCGCCACGCAGCCGCCGGGCCTTCTCGTCCTCGGCGACCCGGCCGAGCCACTCCACCCCGGGCACCCGCCGGGCGGCCAGCTCGTCGGTCTGGGGCCCCGAGCCCATCACCCAGAGCGCGGCGTCCCGGTCGAGACCGGCGAAGGCGTCGAGGAGCACCGCCAACCCCTTGCGGGGCTCGTGCCGCCCGACGAAGGCGATCGCCGGCACCGGGCTCGGCCACGGCTCGGCGTCGACGTACCCCGTGAGGTCGATCCCGTTGAAGAGCACCTCGCAGTCGATCCCGAACGCCTCGACGTCGGCGCGCGCCTCGGCCGACACGGCCGTCGCGACCGTGATGCGCTCCGCCATCCGGCGCAACGGCCGCCGGAGCGCCGAGTACCACTTGTTGGTGTTGTTGCCGTAGGCGGCGTGGAAGGTGGCGACCACCGGGAGGTCGGTGCCCACCAGGGCGGCGTGGGTGGGGCCGGGTGTGAGCGGCTCGTGGAGGTGCACGACGTCGGGCCGGAACGACCGCAGCGCCTCGAGGGTGCGGGCGGCGGCCAGGTGGTTCGACGTGATCGGCGCGATCGAGCCGTTGCTCGGGAACCGCCGGGTGGGGCCGACGGTGACGATCCCCGGCTCGGGCGGCGGGCCGTCGCAAGGTGCGATCACCCGTACCTCGGCGCCCCGGCGGCGCAGCGCCCGCGCCAGACCCAGGACCTGCCCCTGCACGCCGCCGAACACCGACAGCGAGTACGGGCACACGACGGCGACGCGGAGTGCTCCGCCGGCCGGACCGTTGCCGGGCGTCGGCGCGCTCACGGCCGGTCGCTCGGCCAGTTGGGCTGCATCAGCAGCCACTGCTCCGGGGCGACCCGGATCGCCGCCTCCATCTCGCGCACCAACGCCCGGGTCACCCGGGTCACGTCGTCGCGCATGCGGCCCTCGCGGTGCGTGGGGATCTCGGCGAGGAACCGGCCGACGTGTCCCGACCCGTCGGCGAAGTAGGCGGCGCCGGCCACGAGGGGCGCGCCGGTGCGCAGGGCCAGCAGCGCCGGACCGCCGGGCACGGTGGTCCGCTCCCCGAAGAACTCGACCTCGATGCCCGTCCCGCTCAGGTCGCGGTCGGCGAGCAGGCAGACCACCCGCCCGGCCGCCAAGTGCCGGGTGATCCGGGTCGCGCTGTCGGGCCCGAGCGGGATGACCCGGATGCCGATCCGTTCCCGGGTGCGCACGAACCAGTCGAAGAGCGCCGGCGGCTCCACCACCTCGGTGACCGCCGACATGCGGTAGCCGTAGGCCGCCATCCCGGCGCCGGCGAAGTCCCAGTTCCCGAGGTGCGGGAGGGCGAGGATCACACCCCGGCCCCGCGCCAGCGCCGTGTCGATGACTCCCGTGCCCTCGAGCACCAGCCCCTCGCGGCGGCGGGCGGGCGTCAGGTCGGCGAGCCGGAAGAGCTCGTGCCAGTAGCGGGCGTAGTTGGCGAACACCTCGTCGACCGCCCGGTCGAGGGCCGCGCCGCGCAGGTCACCGGCCGTGACGCGCGTCAGGGTGCGGGCCACCTGGGCCCGTCGCTCCGGCGCCGCCACCCGCGCGACCCGCGCCAGGCCGTCGGCCACCACACCCCCGAGGGCGGGCGGGACGACCCGCGCCAGCTCAGCGCCGGCCCGGTACGCGAGAAAGGCGGCGCGGCCGCGGGCGTCGACGTTCACCGGGGCGTCGGGAGGCGACGGCCGGACGGGACGGGGGCGGGCCGGCGGCCCGGGTGGCCTGGCGCCAGACCTTGACGAACCGGTGGACGGCGGTGACCGCCGTCAGCACCAGCATGATCCACATGACCGGCACCAGGACGTCGAACAGCAGTCCGACCGCCAGCAGGACCATCCGCTCGGCGCGCTCCATGAGTCCACCGCGGGCCTCGAACCCGAGCGACTCGGCCTTGGCGCGCTCGTAGGTGATGATCATCGACAGCCCGAGCACCGCGAGGGCCATGACCGGCAGGTAGCGACCCTCCCCCACCATCCACCAGGCGGCACCCCCGAACAGCAGCCCGTCGGCGACCCGGTCGGAGACCGAGTCGAGGAAGGCACCGCGGGGTCCGGCGGTGCCGCTGTGGCGGGCGACCGATCCGTCGAGCAGGTCGGGCACGCCGGTGAGGATGACCCCGACGAACGCCCAACCGAAGTGCCCGGTCCCGATGGCGACGGCCGTCGCGGCGGCGACGAGCAGGCCGACGACGGTGAGCACGTCGGCGTTGACGCCGATCCGGTGCAGGCCCCGTCCGACCGGGTCGAGGACCTTCTCCGCGTTCGAGCGCCAGCGTCCGTCGAGCATGGGTGCGGCCGTCCTTTCCGCGCTCGGCGGGCCGGGCCCGACGGTAGCCGGGATCAGGCCGGGTCGGGGGTCCCGAGGCCGTACTGCGACCAGTCCTCGGGGTTGTGCTCGAGGTACTCGCCCTGGACCGTGCCGTCGACGCCGTCGAGCTCGACCAGGCCCCGCATCGACGGCGGGTCGTCGGCGCTGAACAGCAGGATCCGCCAGGACGGCCGGGAGCGCAGCCCCCGGAAGCCCAACTGACCCGAGGTGTGACCCACCGGGAACCCGACCGTGCGGGCGGCGACGGTGAGGGCCTCGGTCTGGTCGAGGCGCAGGGGCCAGGCGGCCAGCAACTGGTAGGTCCCGGCGAGTCCGAGGACGACGGTGGCGGCGATCAGGCCGGCATTGCCCGACGCCACCGCCCCGGCGGCGGTCAGGACGGCCAGCCCGAGGTACCACCAGCCGGCGATCCGGCGACGGTGGGTGCCCGGGAACTGGTACGGCCCGACGTAGCGGGTGACGTCGAGGTCGTCGGGGAGCGCGTCGGCGGCCGACTCGGGGGCCGGCTCGGGTCGCGGCTCGGATGCGTCGGTCACGGCGACGACGCTACCCCGACCACGCGGCCCGGACGCGCCCGAGGGTCTCGGCGAGCGACTCGGGCAGCACCCGGGTCTCCGCGACCGTGGTCATGAAGTTGGTGTCGGCAGCCCAGCGGGGCACCACGTGCACGTGGAGGTGGTGGGGCACCCCCGCACCGGCGGCGGCGCCGAGGTTCATGCCGACGTTGCAGGCGTCGGGCCGGTAGGCCCGCTTGACGGCGGCCACCGCCCGCTGGGTGACCGTCATCACCTCGGCGGCCTCGACCGGGGTCAGCGCCTCGAGGTCGGGGCCGTGGCGGTAGGGCACCACCATGACGTGACCGCTCGTGTACGGGAAGGCGTTGAGCACGCAGTAGCAGTGCTCGGCGCGCGCCACGACGAGCGCCTCGTCGTCGGGGGCCGCCGCCAGCCCGCAGAAGAGGCACTCCGCCTCACGGTGCGGAGCGTCGACGACCTCGCGGATGTACTGCGAGCGCCAGTCGGCCCAGAGGCGGTCGAGTCCCACCGGCCGTCCGTCGGCGGCGCGTCAGCGCTGCGGCGCCAGCTCGGGCGCCAGGTCGTGGGCGAACACGTCGAGCGGGACCCCCCGCTCCGGCTGCTCGGTCCCCCGTCGGTTGACCCCGACGGTGCGCCCGGCGACGTCGTCGTCGCCGACGACGAGCACGTACGGCACCTTCTCGAGCTTGGCCCGCCGGACCCGCGAGCCGAGCGTGTCGGACGAGGCGTCGTGCACCTCGGTCCGCACCCCCTGCCCCTTGAGGAACGCCGCGACCTCGTGGGCATAGGCCTCGTGGCGGTCGGCGACCGGCAGGACCGTGACCTGCACGGGGGCCAGCCAGGTGGGGAACGCCCCGGCGTAGTGCTCGACCAGGATCGCGAAGAACCGCTCGATCGACCCGAACAACGCCCGGTGGATCATGATCGGCCGGTGCCGCTCGTTGTCGGCGCCGACGTAGTGCAGGTCGAAGCGCTGGGGCAGCTGGAAGTCGACCTGGATGGTCGAGACCTGCCAGGTGCGCCCGATGGCGTCGCGGGCCTGGACCGAGATCTTGGGACCGTAGAACGCTCCCCCGCCCTCGTCGAGGACGAGCTCGAGGCCCATCTGCTCGGCGGTGCTGCGCAGCGCGCCGGTGGCCTCGTCCCATTCGGCGTCGGTGCCGACGGCCTTGCCCTCGGGCTTGGTGGAGAGCTCGAGGTAGA
>JAFMJM010000054.1 GCA_017853455.1 Acidimicrobiia bacterium
TCGGGCGTGAGGAGGCGGGCCACGGTCAGGAACCCGGTGTGGGCGACCATGCGGTGGTCGGGGCGGACCGACTGGCCCTCGACGTGCCAGGTGCGGTGGAGCACCTCGAGCGACTGGGCCATCCCGAACGGCGAGCCCTCGAGGGCCTCGCGCAACTGTGACACCTGGAGGATCGTGGGCAGGTAGGCGAGCAGGATGCCGCCCGGCGCCAGGGCCGTCGCCGCGTGGGGGACGACCTGCCACGGCTCGGGCAGGTCGAGGACGATCCGGTCGAGGTCACCGACCCCGATCCCCTCGTAGATGTCGCGGACCTCGACGTCGAGGGGGACGTCGGGCCCGAGGTAGGCCTCGACGTTGCGCCGGGCGCGGGCCGCGAAGTCCTCGCGGATCTCGTAGCCGAGCACGTGGCCGGTCGGCCCGACCGCCCGGAGCAGCGTGGTGGTCAGCGCCCCCGACCCGACCCCCGACTCGAGCACCCGCGCTCCCGGGAAGACGTCGGCGAGCATCAGGATGGCGCCGAGGTCCTTCGGGTAGATCACCTGGGCGCCGCGCGGCATCTCGACGACGTAGTCCGACAGGGTCGGGCGCACCGCGACGAGCCGTGCCCCCAGGGTGGTCCGCAGGGTCACACCCTCGGGACTGCCGATGATCGCCGCGTGGCGCAGCACCCCGGCGTGGGAGTGGAACTCGCCTTCGGGGGCGAGGGTGACGAGGTGGCGTCGCCGCTTGCTGTCGACCAGCAGCACCCGCTCCCCCGCCGCGAACGGTCCGCGGCTCACGCCGTCGCCGCCCGCTCGCGCAACCGGCAGAACGCGCAGACGTCACCGGTCGTCGGCTCGCCGCACTCCGTGCACGGGTGCACGTCGGCGGCCTCGGCGTGGGCGGCCGGATCGAGGAGCGGCAGCATGCGGTCGAGGAACCCGAACAGGAACGCGGCCTTGCTGCCGGGGCTGCGGCGTTCGAGCTCGTTGAGCGTCTCCTTGTAGCCGAGGTGGCGGTTCCCGGCGGCCATCGGGCACTCGTCGACCTGGTAGTCGATCTTCTCGAGCACGCAGTACGCGGCCATCTCGCGCTCCCCCAGTCGGTACAGCGGCTTGATCTTGCGGGCGAACCCGCGGCCGGCGGGCAGCGCCGGGTGCTGGCGGGCGAGGTAGTCGGTCTCCCAGCGCAGGGTGTTGCCGAGCAGGACCGCCGCCTCGTCGTCGAGGTTGTGTCCGGTGGCGACGACCGCGAACCCGAGGTCGCGGGCGACCCGGTTGAACTCGTGCCGCTTGGCGAGGCCGCACGCGCCGCACGGGCTCCGGCGGGTGACGGCGGCCGCCCCGGGCACGGTGAAGCCGTGGGTCTCGGCGAGGTCGACGACGTGGAGGGTCAGCCCCCGCGGCTCGGCGTACGCACGGGCGGCGGCGAGCGAGTCGTCGGAGTAGGCGTCGATGCCGAGGCCCAGGTAGAGGCCCTCGGCGGGGTACCCGAGGCGGGTGAGGATGTCCCAGGCGGCCAGGGAGTCCTTGCCGCCCGAGACCGCCACCAGGACCCGCTCCCCCGGCGCCAGCATCGAGAAGTGGTGGATCGCGCGCCGCACCTGCTCCTCGCAGTGGGCGACGAAGTGCTCGTGGCAGAAGTTCGCGTTGTGGCGCTTGAGGTCGATGACCGCCGGGCCGCGACAGACCCGGCACTTCATCGGGACGCGGCTCACGCCGCTCCCCCGGAGATGACGGGCCGGATCTCGACCTCGGCGTCGGGGGCGAGGGGCGCGTCGTTGGTGACGAGCTCGTCGCCGACGATCACCAGGACCGACTCGGGGTTCAGGTCGAGGTGGCCGAGCAGGGCGGCCACGCTCGTGATCCCCTCGACCTCGATCTCGCGGCGCGGGTTGCGCAGGAGGACCTTCACCGGGGCGGTGTCACCGTTCCCCGGGGCGCAGGACCCGGATGCGCACGCCGGCGCCGGGCTCGAGCGTCCCGCGGAACACCGTCTCGGGCTTGCCGTTGAGGACGGTCCGCACGAGGGCGATCACGGCGGAGGTGGCGGTGGCCCGTTGCAGGTTGCGCCGCCAGTTGCGGAAGAACCAGCGCGTCAGCCACCGGGCCAGGGGCAGGACCACGCTCAGACCCGGGTGATCTCGACGATGGTGCGCTTCTTGCGGCCGTGACGCCGGCCGAGGAGGTACACGATGCCGACGAGCACCACGGTGCCCGCCGTGGCCGCGAGCCGCCCGACGTCGCGGGTGGAGTCCAGGCCCGTGGTGACGTCACCCTGGAGCTGGCGGAACTTGGCCTCGATGTCGGCGCGTGACACCCGCGGTTCGGCGGTCATCGGGACTCCTTCGACGAGCGGAAGGTGCGCCGGGCGGTCCAGGTGGCGGCCGCGCCGGCCAGGAGGGCGGCGAACACGATCAGGTACGGGGCCCACGACCAGTCGCCGGCGAACGTGGTGCCGGTCTTGTTCTGGAGCAGGCGGAGCAGGCCGAGGGCGAGCAGGAGGACCCCGACCCCCATCAGCAGGGAGCCGACCACGCCCCAGGCCAGGTAGCGGCCGAGGCGCTTGACCGGGACGACCGTCTCCTGCTTGAAGTAGGTGACGATCAGGTCGCGCAGCTCCAGGACCACCTGGGGCAACGACGGGCGGCTGCTCCCACCGGACGACAGCGGACTGGGGTTGGTCACGCCGGGGATCCTACGCCGCCGGGCGGGGCGGGTCGGGGGCCGGGACCAGGGCGTCGGCGGCCGGGGCCCGGGGGTACTGCCCGATCAGCTGGGCCAGGCGGCTCCGGAGGCGGATCGCCTGACCCTCGCCGAAGGCCCCGTCGACCACGAAGGCGAACCGCACCGGCCGACCGAGGTCGACGACGCCGACCAGGCCCGTGACCCCGTCGAGGAAGCCCGTCTTGCCCCGGAGGTTCCCCACGAGGGTCGTCCCCAGCATCTCGTCGGCCAGGGTGCCCGTGCGCCCGGCCACGGGCAGTCCGTCGAGCAGCGACGCGTACTCGGGCCGGTGGGCCAGGTCGAGTGCGGCGGTGAGCGCCCGGCAGGTCACCCGATCGTCGTGGGACAGCCCCGAGCCGTCGATCATCACGAGCCCGACGGTGGGGACGCCCAGGCGGGCCAGGGTGTCGAGGACGGCGCGGGTCCCGGCCTCGGTGGTGCCCCCGGCCCCGGTCTTGCGGCCGATCTCGCGGACCAGCACCTCGGCACCGAGGTTGTCGGACGAGCGCAGCATCCCGCCCACGACGTCGGACATCGGCGCCGACGCCACCGACGCGATCTCGACCGCGTCGTCGTCGGGCGCCTTCACCCGGGTCACCCGACCGTCGACGGTCACGCCGCGGGCCCGCAGCAAGGTGGCGAACTGCTCCCCGGCGAAGACCGCCGGGTCGTCGACCGTGGCGCCCGTCCCCGTGGGGGCGCTGAAGCCCCGGTTGACGGTGAGCGCACCGATGGGCCCGATCGCACCCTCGGCCCGGATCGACGCCGGCCAGTTCGGGTTCCACCGGGTGGCGTCGAGCCGGGAGTCGTCGACGGCCAGGGCACCGACGCGCGAGATCCCCTTCGCCACCACGGCGTCGGCCAGTGCCTCGAGGGAGGTGTAGGTGACCCCGTCGTACTTGGGGTCGGCCGCCTGGTGGTCCCGGAACGCCTGGGTCGACAGGGTCGGGTCGCCTCCACCCGACAGCACGAGCCGCCCCGCCGTTCCGCCGGTCGGTGCCGCCGGCGCCACCACCTTCGTGGTGAGCCGTGCGTCGGGGCCGAGCGCCGCGATCGACGCCAGCGCGGTCAGGAGCTTCTGGGTCGAGGCTCCGACGAACGGTTGGTCGACGGCATCGGCCGCGATCGGCCCGGTGTCGTCGGTCACCGAGAAGCAACCGTCGTTGCCCGTGAAGCCGGCGTCGAGGTCGGCCTGGAGATGACGGGCCGCCACGCCGTCGACCACGGCCTGGGGCACGCGGCGGGCCGACCACAACGGGGTGGTCAGGGAGCCGGCCGGGATGGGATCGGCGGGCGCCGGGTTGCCGGCGAGCAGCGCCCCCACGACGCAGACGGCTGCCGTGACGAGCAGGCCGACGGCGATCCGTCCGCGGGTCACGCGGCGTCCGGGCCGCCCGCCCGTCGTCGGCGGTGGCGCGCGTCGTCCCAGAGTTGGGCCAGCGCCCGGACGGCCCGATCGGCCGACGGGTAGCAGACGCGGCCGGTGTCGCGGACGGCGGCCGGGCCGGCGTTGTCCGGGTCGGCGACGGCGAGCTCGGTCGCGATCAGGACCGGCTTGCCGGTGCGGTCCGACGCCTCGGCCGCCGCGCGGGCGAACCGGTCGTCCTGGCGCTCGTGGTAGCCGACGATGCGCTCGAGGCCGTGGTCGGGGAAGTACCGACCTTCCCGCATGAGGCGCGCCTGGTTGCTCTGGATCCCGAGTCCGAGCATCACCACGGCGTCGACGTCGGGGTGGGCGGTCACGAGGTCGAGCACCTCGGGAATGGTGTCGCGGGTCTCGGCGCCGGCGAAGTCGATCGGGTTGTTGCGGCTCCAGCGGGGCGGGAGCTTCTCGTCGATGGCGGCCCGGAGGTCGTCGGGCAGCGGGAGCAGCGTCAGCGACGAGCGGTGGACGGCGTCGGCCGTGACGACGCCCCAGCCGCCGGCGGTCGTGAGGATCGCCACGCGGCCGCCCGGCGGGGCCGGCTGGGTGGCGAACGTCGCCGCCGCCTCGAACGCCTCCTCGATGGAGCCGGCCCGGACGGCCCCGGCCTGACGGCACACCCCGTCGAAGACCCGGTCGTCGCTGGCGAGCGCGCCGGTGTGCGACGCCGCCGCCCGCTGGCCGCCGGCCGTCGCCCCGCCCTTGACGAGCACCACCGGCATGCGTTCGGTCACCGCGCGCAGGCGGCGAGCGAAGTCGCGTCCGTCGACGAGCCCTTCGACGTAGGCCAGTCCGACCCGGGTCTCGGGGTCGTCGGCGAACCACTCGAGGTAGTCGGCGATGCCGACCGCGGCGGCGTTGCCGGCGGAGACCGCCCGGCTGATCCCGACGCCGGTGGCGACGGCGAGGTTCATGAACGACGAGACGAAGTTGCCCGACTGGCTGGCGATCCCGATGGAACCCCGTGGCGGGTAGGGCGCAACGATCTGCGCGCACAGCCCGACCGGCGTCGAGACGACGCCCTGACCGTTGGGCCCCGCGAGCACGATGCCGAGCTCGTCGGCGAGGGCGACGAGCTCGTCCTGCACCCGCCGCCCCTCCTCCCCCGCCTCGCCGTACCCGGCCGAGGCGATGAAGGCGGCCCGGATGCCGCGGCGGGCGCACGCCCGCAGGACGTCGGGGTTGGCGGCCGCCGGGGTGCACACGAACGCCAGGTCGAGGTCGACGTCGGCGGGGAGGTCGTCGATCGACGGGTACACCGGCGCACCGAGGAGCTCGCCGCCGTCACGGTTGGTGGCGAGCACCGGACCGGCGAACCCGGCGGCCCGGAGGTTGTGCAGGGCCACGAACCCGAACTTGCCGGGATGGCTCGACGCACCGACCACCACCACCCCGCGCGGTGCGAACAGGGGTGAGAGGTCGCGGCTCACGCGTCGACCTCCACGAGGGCGTCGACCGCGACGGGACGCCCGTCGACGACGATCAGCGGGTTGACGTCGACCGACACGACGTCGGGGCGGGCCTCGGCGAGGGCACCCAGACCCAGGAGCACGGCGGTCAGGGCATCGCGGTCGACGGCGGGCTCGCCGCGCACCGGGCCGAGCAGCGCCTGGGCGGTGAGCGACTCGATCGCCTCGGCGGCGTCGAGGGCGTCGAGCGGCACCGGGACGAACGCCACGTCGGCGAGCGCCTCGGTGAGGACCCCGCCGAGACCGATCATCACGCACGGACCGAACTGCGGGTCACGGACCACGCCGGCGACGAGCTCGCGTGCACCGCGCAGCATCGGTGCCACCAGGACGGCGACCTCGCCGTCGGCGGGGGTCGATGCGGCCAGCAGGGCGGTCGCCGCGTCGCGCACGGCGTCGGGGTCGCGCAGCGACAGCCGCACGAGCCCACGCTCGGTCTTGTGGGCGATGGCGTCACCGACGAGCTTCGCGACGACCGGGTACCCGATGGCGTCGGCCGCCTCGACGGCGGCGTCGGGGTCGGCGCAGCGGGTCGCCGGGGCGACGGGGATGCCGAACTCGGCGAGGAGCGCGGCGGAGTCGTCCTCCGCCAGCGTCCGGCCGGCGGTGGGGCCGGGAGCGGTCACGGTCAGACCTTCTGGTCGCGGTCGCGCCAGTGCTCGTCGCGGAGCAGGCGCTTGAGGAGCTTGCCGGACTCGGTGCGGGGCAACTCGTCGCGGACCTCGTACGTCCGGGGCCGCTTGAAGGAGGCGAGTCGCTCCGCCGCGAACGCGGCGACGTCGTCGAGGTCGATCGTGTGCCCGGCCCGCGCCTGGAGCACGGCGTGGACGGCCTCACCCCACTCGTCGTCGGGGATGCCGAACACGGCGACGTCCATGACCGACGGGTGGGCGTGGAGCACGGCCTCGATCTCGGCCGGATAGATGTTGACGCCACCGGAGATGATCATGTCGCGCTTGCGGTCGCAGATGTGGACGAAGCCCTCGTCGTCGACGTAGGCCACGTCGCCGACCGACTTCCAGTCGTCGTCGGCCAACTGCGAGAGCCGCTCCTCGGTGCGGTGGTAGCCGTCCATGGCGAGGCGGGTCCGGATGAACAACTCGCCGGGCGTGCCGGTCGGGGCCTCGGTGCCGTCGTCGTCGACGATGCGCACCTCGATCGGGCCGTAGGGGCGTCCGCACGAGCCGGGCTTGCGGAGCTGGTCGGCGGGCGGGAGGATCGTCACCACGCCGAGCTCGGTCGAACCGTAGATCTCGAACAGGAAGTGGTCACCGAGCTTGGCGAACACCTCCTCCTTGAGGGCGTAGGGCACCGGCGCGGCGTTGGCCACCAGGATCCGCATCGACGACAGGTCGGCCCGGGCGAGCTCACCCGGCGGCAGGCTCACGATGCGCTTGAGCTGCGTCGGGGCGCTGAACGTGTTGGTGACCCGGTGCTCCTTCACGAGGTGCAGCCAGGCGGCCGGGTCGAACTTGGGCAGGCACACGATGCAGCCACCGGTCGAGTGGGTGATCGTCGCGAACATCAGCGGACCGGAGTGGTAGAGGGGTCCGGTGGTCAGGTACACCTCCTCGCCGACCTTCCAGCCGAGGGCGGCGAGCATGGCGGAGACGGTCTCGGCGTCGGAGCCGGTGCGCAGTGCACCCTTCGGGTTGCCGGTGGTGCCCGAGGTGTAGATCATCGAACCGCCGGGGCCGTCGGCCTCGACGGTGGGCGGAGTCTCCGCGCTGTGGGCGAGGAGGTCGTCGTAGGCGACGAACCCCGGGAGGGCCGGTCCGCCGAACGTGACGACCTCGCGCACCTTGGGGAGCCGGTCGCGGATCTCGGCGACGAGTGGCGCCTGCTCGGCGTCGACGACGACCGTCGTGGCGTCGGAGTTGTCGACGACGTACGCCATCTCCTCGGCGGTGAACCGGTACGACAGCGGCACGGCCACGAGGCCCTGCTTGCGGGCGGCGTGGAGGGTCGTGACGACCTCGAGCGAGTTCGGGCCGCACCAGACCACCCGGTCGCCGGGACGGGCGCCGAGGGAGGTGAGCCCGTTGGCCAGACGGTTGGCGGTCACCTCGAGGGTGCCGTAGTCGGTCGCCGACGGCCGACCGCCACCCGTGGCGTCGACCACGACTGCGGGAGCGTGCGGGTTCGCGTCGGCCAGGGCCGTCAGTGAGTCCGTCATGGGCGTCGGTAGCCTACCCCCGTGACCGATCCGTCCCCGGGGCGCCCCGACCTGACGTTGAGCGTGGTGATGCCCGCGTTCAACGAGGCCGAGCTCCTCGAGTCGTCGGTCGCCGACGTCGTCGGCGGGCTGCGGGCCCGGGGGCTGGCGTTCGAGGTCCTGGTGGTCGAGAACGGGTCGCGGGACGCCACGCCGGGCATCGCCGACCGGGTGGCGGCCGACCACCCCGAGGTCACGGCCCTCCACCGCGCCGAGCCCGACTACGGCGAGGCCCTGCGGGCCGGCCTCCTGGCGGCCCGTGGCCGCACGGTCGTCAACTTCGACGTCGACTACTACGACCTGGGCTTCGTCGACGACGCCCTGGTCCGGCTCGCCGAGCGCGACGAGCCCGCCATCGTCGTCGGCTCCAAGCGGGCGGCCGGTGCCGAGGACCGGCGCAGCCCGCTCCGCAAGCTCGTCACCGGCGTCTTCACCACCATCCTGCGCTCCGGCTTCGGGCTGCGCGTCAGCGACACCCACGGGATGAAGGCCTTGCAGCGCCGCCCGGTCGAGCCGGTCGCCCGGGCCTGCCACTTCGGCACCGACCTCTTCGACACCGAGCTCGTCCTGCGGGCCGAGCGTGCGGGGCTGGGGGTCGTCGAGCTCCCGGTGGTGGTGGTCGAACGGCGGCCGTCGCGCTCGCCCATCTGGCGCCGGGTGCCCCGCACCCTCTGGGGTCTGCTGCGACTCCGCCTGCTGCTCTGGCGCGAGCACCGCCGCACGACGTGAACACCTACGCCGCCGCGCTGTCCGGGCACCCGGTGCCGGCGCACGCGGTCGGCGAGGTCGCCGGTGAGATCCTCGACGCCCTCGCCGGATCCGATCCCGACCTGTGCTGGCTCACGGTCACCCCGCACCACGTCGGCGCGCTCGACGACATCGTGTTCGCCCTCGAGTCGCTCCTCGGGCCCCGGGTGCTGGTCGGTGCCACCGCGACCGGGGTCACCGGTGGCGGTCACGAGGTCGAGATCGGACCCGGCCTGTCGGTGTTCGCGGCGACGCTCCCCGACACGACGCTGGTCCCGGTCCACCTGCGGGCGGTGCACGGACCCGACGGCGCCGACGTCGCCGGCTGGCCCGAGGCCGCCGACGGCGCCGACCTCCTCCTGGCCGCCGTCGACCCCTCGACCGTCCCGACCGACGCCGTCCTGAACCGTCTGGCCGGTCGTCACCCCGGCCTGGTGGTCCTCGGCGGTCTGGCGTCGGGTGCGACCGGGGTCAACCGGCTGGTCCTCGACGGCGAGATCCACGCCGACGGGCTCGTCGGGGTCGCGTGCACCGGTGCGCCCGTCCGGGCCGTGGTGTCGCAGGGCTGTCGACCCGTGGGCGCGCCGTTCGTCGTCACCGCGGGTGGGCCCGGGCGGGTCGAGCAGCTCGGTGGTCGGGCGGTCGCGGAGCGCCTGGCCGAGCTCGCCGAGGCGGCCGGCCCCGACGTACGGCCGCTGCTCCAGCAGGGGCTGCAGCTCGGGTTCGTGGTCGACGAGGCCCGGGCCGAGTTCGGCCGGGGCGACTTCCTGGTGCGCGAGATCCTCGGGATCGACCGACGCACCGGAGCGATGTCGGTGGCCGAGGCCGACACCGTCGGCCGGACGGTGCAGTTCCACGTCCGCGACGCCGCCTCCGCCGACCAGGACCTGCGGCTGATGCTGGCCGACCCCGAGGTCGACGCCCGGGCGGTGCTCGCCTTCACGTGCACCGGTCGGGGGCGGGCGCTGTTCGGCGTCCCCGACCACGACGTCTCGGTGATCACCGACCGCTTCGGAGCGGTCCCGGTCGCCGGGATGACCTGCGCCGGGGAGATCGGTCCGGTGGGCGCCCGGTCGTACGTGCACGCCTACACGGCGGCCCTCGCCTGCTTCTCCTGACGTCCGGGGCGCCACGGATGGCACCGAACGCGGCGTTGCCGGAATAGGGTGCGGCGCACCGCACGAGAGGAGCGCAGGTGGCCACCACCGACATCGAGACCCTGGGGATCAACGTCGTCCGGGGACTGTCCATGGACGCGGTCCAGAAGGCGAACTCGGGGCACCCCGGCACGCCGATGGCCCTGGCTCCCCTGGCCCACGTGCTCTTCACCCGCATCATGACGTTCGACGCGGCGGCCCCCGACTGGCACGACCGCGACCGGTTCGTGCTGTCGTCGGGGCACGCCTCGATGCTCCTCTACTCGTACCTGTACCTCCTCGGCTACGGCCTGACCCTCGACGACCTGCGCGACTTCCGGCAGTGGGGATCGCGCACACCGGGCCACCCCGAGTACCACGAGGTCCCGGGGATCGAGGTCACCACCGGCCCGCTCGGCCAGGGCGTCGCCAACTCGGTGGGCATGGCGATGGCCGAGGCCAACCTGCGGACCCGCTTCGGTGCCGACGTCGTCGACCACCACGTGTTCGCGATCTGTGGCGACGGTGACCTCGAGGAGGGCATCAGCCACGAGGCGGCGTCGCTCGCCGGCCACCTCGGGCTCGGCAAGCTCGTCTGGATCTACGACGACAACCACATCACCATCGACGGACCGACCGAGCTGTCGTACACCGACGTGGTCCCCGAGCGGTTCCGGTCCTACGGCTGGCACGTCGTCGAGATCGGCGAGGTCGCCAACGACTGCGACGCCATCGAGGCGGGCATCCGGGCCGCCATGGCGGAGACCGACCGCCCGTCGATCGTGATCCTGCGCAGCCACATCGGCTGGCCGTCGCCCAAGTACACCGACACCGCCCACGCCCACGGCGCGCCGCTCGGCGCCGACGAGGTCGCGGTCGTCAAGGAGATCCTCGGTCTGCCCGCCGAGGACTTCTTCGTCCCCGACGACGTCGTGGCGTACTACGGCGCCGCCGGACGTCGGGGCGCCGACGCCCACGCGGCCTCCGAGGCCCGCGTGGCGGCGTTCCGGTCCTCCGATCCCGAGCGCGCCGCCGCGTTCGACGCGTGCCTCGCCGGACGCGGTCTCCCGGGGTGGGAGGCGAGCCTGCCCGCGTGGGAGGTGGGGTCGTCGGTCGCGACGCGCGCCGCCTGCGCGCAGGTGATCACCGCGGTCGCCCCGGTCGTGCCCGGGCTCGTCTCGGGTGGCGCCGACCTCACCGGCAACACCGGCACCGAGCTCAAGGGATCGATGGCGATGGGCCCCCGCGACCTCGGGGGTCGCCAGATCCACTTCGGGGTGCGCGAGCACGGTATGGGTGGGGTCTGCAACGGCATGGCCGTCTCGGGCCTCCTCCCCGCCGGCGGCACCTTCCTCGTGTTCTCCGACTACATGCGGGGTGCCGTGCGCGTGGCGGCGCTCTCGCGGTACCGCACCGCGTTCGTGTGGTCGCACGACTCCATCGGCGTCGGCGAGGACGGTCCCACCCACGAGCCGGTCGAGCAGGTCATGTCGCTGCGGGCCATCCCGGGCCTGCGGGTCGTGCGACCCGCCGACGCGGTCGAGACGGCCGAGGCGTGGCGGGTCCACGTCGACGGCGACGGCCCGACCGCCTTCATCCTCTCCCGCCAGAACCTGCCGGTGCTCGCGGGCACGGTCGAGCGGGCCGCCACGGGCCTCCCCCGGGGCGCGTACGTCGTGGTCGACGAGGCGCCCGGTGGGCTCGACCTCGTGCTGATCGGCACCGGCTCCGAGGTCTCGCTCTGCGTCGAGGCCGCCGAGCGGCTCGCCGCCGACGGCACGCGGGTGCGGGTCGTCTCGATGCCGTCGTGGGAGCTCTTCGAGGAGCAGTCCGACGACTACCGCGACGCCGTGCTGCCGCTCGGCGTCCCGACCCTCGCGGTCGAGGCGGGCGTCACCCTCGGCTGGGACCGCTGGGCCGACGACACCATCGGCGTCGACACCTTCGGCCGTTCGGCCCCCGGCGGTCGGGTGATGGCGGAGTTCGGCTTCACGGTCGACAACGTCGTCGCCCGTGCCGGCGAGCTGCTGGGGTTCACCGCCTGACGGCGTCGCTCCCACCGTTGCGGCCGAGCGCGAGCGCGGCGCGCAGGTGGTCGGCCAGCGAGGCGACGGTGTCGTGGGCGTTGAGCCCGCTCGGGTTGGGCATCACGTAGACGGGTCGGCCCCCCAGCGGCTCGGGCTGCGGTCCGGTGACGGCCTTCCGGTCGACGGCGGCCCGCCAGCCGGTGACCCCCGCCACGCACACCACCGCCGGTGCGAGCCAGGCGGCCAGGGCCGCCAGACGGACCGCCCCGGCCCGGAACTCCTCCGGCGCGACCTCGGCGGCGGTGCGGGTCGCCCGCTTGACCAGGTCGGTCATCCCGGTGCCGTGGTCGCGGAGGGCCGCGACGGGGTCACGGTCGACGGTGGCGATCCCGGCCGCCCGGGCCGCCGGCCAGAAGCGGTTGCCCGGTCGGCCGAAGCCGACGCCGACGTCGGCGGCGTATTCGCTCGGATTGAGCCCGACCATCAACAGGGTCATCCCCGGTCCGACCACGTCGGGGAGCGTGCGGGCCCGGCGGGCCCGGACCCGCAAGCCGGCGCCGGTCGGGAGGTCGGCCGCGGCGATCCGGATCCCGCTGAACCCCGCCCCCTCGACCACCCGCCGCAACGGTGCGCGCTCCCAGGTCGCGGGGCCGGCGGCGGGAGGACCGAGGGGCACCGCGAACTCGA
>JAFMJM010000344.1 GCA_017853455.1 Acidimicrobiia bacterium
AGCGGACCGACCACGTACACCCAGTAGGTGCTGAGGTCACCGAGGGCGACGTCGGGTCCGAGGGCACGGGCCGGGTTCATCGCCGCTCCCTCGAACGGTCCGCCCATCGAGCCCCACGCCATGATGTAGGCCGCCACGGCGAACGGCACGAAGGGGCCGTTGAGCTTCGGGCCGTTGGCGATGCCGAGGACCATGAGCACGAGGCCGAAGGTGATCAGCGCCTCGAACCCGGCCGCCTGCCAGTCGAGGCCCGCCGGCGGGCGGGTCGCGGCGAGGTTGCCGAGCGGCCCGAAGAACGCCCGGGCGAGCAGCGCACCGCTGATCGCCGCCACGCACTGGACCACCCAGTAGACGACGGCCATCGCCCAGCCCATGTCGCGGCGCAGGGCGAAGGCGAACGTCATGGCCGGGTTGAAGTGGGCCGAGATGTCGCCGAAGAGCAGGACCGCCACGAGCAGCCACAGGGCGGAGAAGGCCGAGAGGATGAGCGCCACGGCGTAGGTCGGCGGGTCTCCGCCGCCGTACTTGGCGATCATCGCCGCGCCGGCCGACAGGATGAACATCAGGCCGAACGTGCCGATGAACTCGGCCAGGAGCCGCCGCATGCGGTGCTCGCTCGAGGTCCAGGACGCGTGGAACTTGCGGTTGCCGACCTCGGCGATCAGCGCGTCCTTGCCGGTGAGGGGGGCGGTCACGAGCGCTTCTTCGGAGCCGCGACCCGCTTCTTCGGCGTGGCGCGCTTGGCGGCTGCCTTGCGCTTGGCCGGGGCCTTGCGCTTCGCCGGGGCGGCACCGTCGGGGTGGGTCATGTTGATCGGCACGACGACCCGGTCGTAGAGCTCCTCGGAGACGCCGTTCTTGAGGGCGGCCTCCTTGAGGGTCAGGTCGTGGTCGATCGCGTAGTGCGAGATCACCGACGCCTGGTCGTAGCCGATGATCGGCGACAGGGCCGTCACCATCATGACCGACTTGTCGATGTTCTCCTTGATCTTCGCGGTGTTGAGGACCGCACCCTCGATCATGAACTCCCGGAAGTGGTCGCACATGTCGGCGAGGATCAGCGCCGAGTGCAGGTAGTTGTTGATGAGGATCGGCCGGAAGGCGTTGAGCTCGAAGTTGCCCTCGGACCCACCCATCTGCACGGCGACGTCGGACGACATCACCTGGATGCAGACCATGAGCATGGCCTCGGCCTGGGTCGGGTTGACCTTGCCGGGCATGATCGACGAACCCGGCTCGTTCGACGGGAACGTGATCTCCATGAGGCCGGTGCGGGGACCGGACCCGAGCCAACGCATGTCGTTGGCGATCTTGAACAGGGTCACCGATGCGGTCTTGAGGCCGGCGTGGGCCCGGACCATGCGGTCGAGCGTGCCCTGGGCCGCGAACTTGTTGGGCGCCGTGCGGAACGGGTAGCCGGTCAGGGTGGAGATGACCTTCGCCACCTCGTCGCCGAAGCCGGCCGGCGAGTTGAGGCCGGTGCCGACCGCGGTGCCGCCCATGGCGAGGTCGAGGAGCCCGCTCGTGGCGTGCTCCACCTCGTGGATGGCGTCCTCGAGGGCGGCGGCGTATCCGGACCACTCCTGCCCGACGGTCAGCGGGGTGGCGTCCTCGAGGTGGGTGCGGCCGATCTTGACGATCGAGTTCCACTGCCGCGACTTCTTCTCGAGCGCCTTCTGGAGCCGCTTCATGGCCGGGATCGTCTTCTCGACGGCCATCGTGTAGGCCGCGATGTGCATGGCCGTCGGGAACGTGTCGTTCGACGACTGGCCCATGTTGACGTGGTCGTTGGGGTGCACCGGCTCCTGCGAGCCGAGCTTGCCGCCCACGAGCTGGATGCAGCGGTTCGAGACGACCTCGTTGACGTTCATGTTGGACTGGGTGCCCGACCCGGTCTGCCAGACGTAGAGCGGGAAGTCGGCGTCGAGCTGACCGCTGATCACCTCGCCGCAGACCCGCTGGATGAGCTTGCCCTTCCAGGCCGGCAGCCGTCCGTGGCGGGTGTTGACGATCGCCGCGGCCTTCTTGACGTAGCCGTAGGCGTGGTACACCTCGTGGGGCATCCGGTCGTTGCCGATGTCGAAGTGGATGAGGCTGCGCTGGGTCTGGGCACCCCAGTAGCGGTCGGCCGGGACCATCACGGTTCCGAGGCTGTCGAACTCCTTGCGCATCCCGCGGGCCTTGAGCCCGATCGGGAGGTCGAGGATCTTGGGTGCCTTCTCTGGCTGCGGGGCCATGGTGTCGCTCGTGGTCGCTCGGCGGTGAACGGGGCCGGTCCGGGGGATGACCGGATGTCGTGGTGTACGGATCGTATCCAATCCCGAGGTGGCCCTCGGACCATCGCCGGTTCGACGGGAGCCGTCCGGTGTGATGGGGTTGGATGGATCGGCCGACCGGCGGACGGAGGACGGAGATGGGCACGATGGGCACGACGGACACGACGGAGCCGACCCGGCGCATCAACCACGTCGAGATGGTCTACCGACCCGGGGAGCGGGCGCTGGCCGCGGCGTTCTTCGAGTTGCTCGGCATGCGGGTCTCCGACCGGGGTGGTCGCTGGCTGACCGCGCTGGCCGAGCCCGGC
Organism: Acidimicrobiia bacterium; assembly: GCA_017853455.1. Taxonomy (GTDB): domain Bacteria; phylum Actinomycetota; class Acidimicrobiia; order IMCC26256; family PALSA-555; genus CAIUKV01. The sequence goes on from JAFMJM010000344.1 coordinate 2,584, forward strand.
AGTCGCGACGTGTCGAACAACGCCTGTTACGCCTCCGAGGTGACGCCCGAGCAGTGGGCGCTCGAGCAGGCGCTCGACGCGGCCGTGGCCGGAACCGGGCCCGCCGACCCCGACGCGGTCGGTGACGCCGCCCGGGGCTACCTCGACCGGCTCCGGACCGAGCCGCAGAGCTCCTTCCACTTCGGCGTCCG
>JAFMJM010000055.1 GCA_017853455.1 Acidimicrobiia bacterium
CGTCCACCTGCGCGGCCACTTCTGCCTCAGCCGCCACGCCGCCGGCTACTGGCGCGACCAGGTCAAGGCGGGCACCGACGTCAAGGCCGCGATCGTCAACACGTCGTCGGGCGCCGGGCTCATCGGCAACATCGGGCAGGCCAACTACGGCGCCGCCAAGGCCGGCATCGCCGCCCTGACGATGATGCAGGCCATGGAGCTGGGCCGCTACGGCGTGCGCGCCAACGCCGTGGCCCCCGTCGCGCGCACCCGCATGACCCTCGAGGCCGAGGGCATGGCCGAGATGGTCGGTGCCCCCGACGAGCCCGGGGCGTTCGACCGCTGGCACCCCGGCAACGTCTCCCCGCTGGTGGCGTACCTCGCGACCGCCGACTGCCCGGTCACCGGGGGCGTGTTCCACGTGGGCGGCAACCAGGTCGGGCTGTTCGTCAACTGGTCGCTGCCGACCCGCATCTACACCGAGGGCCGGTGGTCGGTCGCCGACCTGGCGGCGCAGGTGCCCGGCCTGGTGGCGGGCCGACCCGACCTGGTGTCGGAGGGCTGCACCGTCGACGAGACGCTCGACGGCTTCAAGTAGCGGCGAGCGTCACCCGGGGGAGCACCTCGGCACCGAGGCGGCGCACCTGCTCGTCGACCGCGTCCGGGCCCACCCCGGGCAGGTGGATCCGCAGGTTCACGCAGTCGGCCCCGACGGCGTCGACGGACTCCGTGATCGCGTCGGCCAGGGCGGCGGGATCGTCGGCGACCAGCGTGTCGGCCGCCGCCCAGTGGGCCTGTGCCGCGCCCGGGCTGTACCCGGCGTAGACGGCCCGCTGGTCGGCCATCGCCGCCGTCGGCGGGTCACCCAGCCACACCCGCCGGATGGCGACCACCGGACCGGTGCCCCCGGCGGCGCGGAAGGCGTCGACCACGGCCCGCTGACGCTCGGTCGTCGACATCGACTCGAGCAGCACCCCGGACCCGACGGTCGCCGCGCGCCGGCCGGCGGTCGGACTCACCGCTGCGGTGAGCACCGGCACCGGGTGCGTCGCGCAGCGCGCCAACGCCGGATCGCCGGCGAGGTCACCCAGGCCGTCGCCGCGCAGCATCCCGACGATCCGGGGCAGCTCGGCCACGAACCGGGGCACCGCCGACGCCGGGTCGAGATCCATCACCGTGAAGTCGAGCGGCAGGGCGCCCGCCGCCACGCCCAGCCCGACCCGGCCCGGGTGGCGGGCGGCCAGCCACGCGACCTCCTCGGCCAGCAGGGCGGTCGGTCGCAGGGGCACCAGCACCGGTGCCGGCGCCACCCAGACCGACCGGGTCTCGGCCAGCACGAACGCCGCCGTCTGCACCGGGTTGGGGAGGTAGCCGGCGAACCCACCGTGGTGCTCGCTGACCATGATCCCGGCGAAGCCGCACCGCTCGGCCAGCGTCGCCTCACCGACCAGGGTCGCCACGACGTCGGGTGCGGGCAGTTCGTTGTGCGGGTAGAGCCGGAGCGACACCGACCCGGGCCCGAACGGCTCGGCCACCGCGGCGACCGCGCTCAGTCGACGTCGCGGTACGCGTCGAGCAGGCTCGACGCCTGCCCCGACACCCCCGACACGTCGTCGACGCCGTTCGGGTAGCGCTCCTCGACCATGCGGCGCATGCCCTCGCGCCACGACACCGCGCACGGCCCGGTGATCGACCGCCGCTTGGTGGGGTCGAGGATCGAGCCGCGCTGCGTGCCCGGCATCTCCCGCACCACGAGCTCGGGGGTGCGCCCGGTGAGCTCGCCGAAGTACGCGCACCACTCCTGCGGACTGACCGCCTCGTCGCCACCCCAGTTGACGACCGTCGCCGGGACGCTCGCGGCGGCGAGCAGCGCGTCGACCTGGGTGTTGATGTCGTCCTCGTGGATCGGGCTGTAGGGGCACGGGTCCCACCGCACCACGACCGGCTGCCCGCCCACGATCCAGTCGAGGTGGTACGCCGGCAGGCCGCCGTTGGTGCCGTACGACGCGTTCATCCGGGCGATCGTCACCGGCAGCGAGAACAGGCGCGCGCAGGTGCGGGCCACCGCCTCCTCGGCGATCTTCGAGATCGAGTACGTGGGCGCGTGGGCCGAGTTGGCGTCACCGAGCGGGTCGGTCTCGACGTACGGGCGCAGCGGGTCGTCGCTCGGCCGGTACACCGACGCCGTCGACATGACCAGCGCCGACTCCGCGCGGCGGCAGTGCTGGAGCAGCAGTCCCGTGCCCTCGGCGTTGACCGTGAGCGCGTGGTCGTAGTCGAGCCCGCCGCCCTGGAACGTGGCGAGGTGCAGCACGTGGTCGAAGTCCTCGGGGAGGTCGCCGTAGTCGCCGCTGCCGAGGTCGATCGACCGGGTCGTGACGCCGATCGCCTCGACCTTCTCGCGCGACTCCGGGTCGGAGAAGCGGGCGATGCCCCAGACCTCGTTGTCGGCCACGAGGTGGCGGGCCATCGGGAACGCGATCTGGCCCGCGGGACCGGTGATCAGGATCTTCTTGCCGCGCATCGGTCGTCCTTCGCCTCGTCGTCGCCATGGGCCCGTCGGTCGGGGCCCCACTGTTCCACACCGACCGCCCCGGTACCGTGCTGTCCGGTCCGCGACCCGGAGATCGACGTGTCGGAAGCCCCCAACCCGAGCGGTGACACCCCCCGCCGACGACCTCGACCGACCGCCGCCGTCCGGACCCGGGTCGCCCGGGCCCAGGCCGACCTCGACGCCCTCCGGGCCCGCAACCGGATGGTCGACGTGGGCTTCCGCACCTGGGAGCGCGACACCAAGGTCGGCGGCGGCGTCCTGGCCTCGGCCCTGGCCTTCCGGGTCTTCCTGTTCCTGGTGCCGTTCGTGTTCGTGACGGTGACGGTGGTGCCGGTCGCCGCCGACACCTCCGGGACCACCACCCGCGAGCTCGCCGACCGCTTCGGCATCGCCGGACTGGCGGGCCGGGCGGTCCGCAGCGCGTCGGGCCTCTCCCCCGCCGCCCGGATCTGGATCCTCGTCGGTGCGCTGTTCGCCCTGGTCCTGGCCACCCGGGCACTGCTGCGGGTGCTGCGGATCGTCCACGGTCTGGCCTGGCACATCCCCCTCGACCGCATCACCAAGCCCCGGGCCGTCCGCGACGGCGCCGTCACCATCTTCGGGGTCGCGGGCATCCTGCTCCTCGGCGCGCTCGCCGCCGGCCTGCGCGACAACCTCGGCGTCTTCGGCATCGTGCCGATCTCGGTCGACTGGGCGATCGTCGGGATCCTGTGGTTCTTCGTCGAGCTCTACCTGCCCCACGACGGGGGCCGGTGGGTCGACCTCGTGCCCGGCGCCGTGGTCGTGGCGGTCGGGGCGTGGGGGCTCCAGATCATCACCGTCGTCTGGTACACCCGCACGCTCGAGCACCGCTCCGAGGCGTTCGGCGCGATCGGGGTGATCCTGACGATCATGGCGTGGTCGTACCTGCTCGGGCGGATCGTCGTGACCGCCGCCAACCTCAATGCCGCGCTCGTCGACCGCCGCGCGGCTTCGGAGGCCGCGCCGAGCGGAGGCAGGTCAGCGCCAGCGCGTCCAGGCGAACACGGCGGCGCCCGCGACCACGAGGGCGATCACCACCTCGAGCAGACCGAACTCCAGACCGGTGTACCCCAGGATCACCAGGACCCCGCCGGCCAGGACCAGCGCGACCAACGCGGCCAACAGCACCCGCCCCATGACGCCCGAGGCCTGCCGGAGTCGTGATTCGGTCACGGCCGGATCGTAGTGGCGCGGATCCGACCGACCGGGGCCCCCGGGGCGACGCGGAGGGTCGTGTGTAGTCTGCGGACGTGCGGTTCGGTGCCCTCGTCTCGCGGATCCGCACGCAGCGGACGTTGCGGCACCCGCCCCCCTGCCCCCCCGACTGGCGCACCGCACCGCCCGACTTCGTGGGCCTCGGCGCCCAGCGGGCCGGCACCACCCGGCTCTACGGGCTGATCGCCGACCACCCGGGCGTGCAGGGCAGCGTCGTCAAGGAGCTCCACTACTTCCACCGGTACTGGAAGGTGCCGTTCACCGACGCCGACGCCGCCACGTACGCCCGTTGGTTCCCGCGCCCCGAGGGCATGCTCACCGGCGAGTGGTCACCCGGGTACCTCGCCCACTTCTGGATCCCGCCGCTCCTGGCCCGCGCCGCCCCCGACGCCCGGTGCCTGGTGTCGTTGCGCGACCCGGTCGAGCGGTACCGATCGGGCGCAGCCCTCCAGTCCGAGACCCGGCGCCCCGGACCGGCGGCCGCCAGTGCGGCGTTCCGGCTCGGGTGCTACGGCCTGCAGCTCGAGCACGTGCTGTCGTCGGTGCCCCGTGAGCGCCTGCACGTCGTCCAGTACGAGGCGTGCCGCGACGACATCGCCACGCAGCTCGCCGGGGTGTACCGGTTCCTCGGGCTCGACGACTCGCACCGTCCCGCCGCCATCGACGCCCGCGTCAACGCCGCCCGCGTCGACAAGCAGGACCTCGATCCGGCGCTGGTCGACGCCCTGGTCGACGCCTACACCCCCGACGTGCGCCGGCTCCTCGACCTCGACCTCGGCGTCGACGTCGGCCGCTGGCCCAACTTCGCCCACCTCGCGTAGGCCGCCGTGCGCATCGCCGTCGTCGGGCCGCTCGAGTTCCCCGGTCGCCAGGGCGGAATGACGCGCCACATCGAGGAGGTGTACGCCCGCCTCGCCGCCGACGGCCACGACGTGACCGTGTTCTGCCGCCGCGCGCCCGCGGGCCGCGAGTACCGGGGCCTCCACGTCCGGACCGTGCCCGCGCCTTCCCGCAGCCCGTTCGACCGGTTCGTGTACGGGCTGGTGGCGTCGGCGCGCGCCGCGGTCGGGCGCTTCGACGTCGTCCACTACCACTCGTACTCCAACTCCGGCGGGTGCTTCCTGCCGGCGCTGGCCCGGCGTCCGGTCGTCATGACCGTGCACCGCCTCGAGTGGCTCGACGAGAAGTGGGACCGGCTCGGCCGCGCCGTGCTGCTCGCCAACGCCTGGATCACCCACCGGGCCGCCCGGGCGTTCATCGCCGTCTCGGCCGAGTTCGAGGCGTTCGTCCGGTCACACGTGCCCGCGTCGCGAACCGTGGTGCGCATCCCGAACGGCATCACCCTCCCCGACGCCGTCGACGCCGACGCGCCGGAGTGGTTCGGGCTGGTCAACGACGCCTACCTCCTCGCCGTCAGCCGCCTGGTGCCCGAGAAGGGGATCGACGTGTGCTGCGACGCCCTCGACCTGCTCGCCGCACGCGGCGTCGGGCTGCTGCCGGTGGTGGTGGCCGGGCGGGCGCGCACCCCGACCGAGTACTCAGAGCGGCTCGAGGCCCGGGTGGCCCGCACCCCCGGGCCGGTCGCGCTCCTCGGGGTCCAGCCGGCCCCGGTCGTGCACGGCCTGTACCGCGGCGCCCGGGCGCTCGTGGCCCCGTCACGCCGGGAGGGCAATCCGCTCACGGTGATCGAGGCCATGGCCCACGGCTGCTGCGTCGTGGCCAGCGACATCCCTCCCCACCGCGAGCTGCTCGGCGACACCGGGATCCTCGTCCCGGTCGACGACGCCGCCGCCCTCGCCGACGCCCTCGAACGGGTCATCGCCGACCCCGCCGCCGCCCGCGCGCTCGGCGCGCGGGCCCGGGCCCGGATCGAGGCGTCGGAGTATCAGTGGGACGACGTCGCCGCGCGCACCGCCGCGGTGCTGGGGTCGGTCGCCCGCTGAGCGACGGACCCACCGACCTCCGGGTCGGGTCGACGGACCAACAGGCCGGTGAGCGTCGCCACGAACACCACCGCCATCACCGCGGGGATCGCCGCGCCCGAGTCGTTGACCGCGTACCCGAGCACCGCCAGGACCGCGAAGCCCGTCAACGCGGCGCGCAGTTCGGGCACGTCGGTCACGAGGGCCCGCACGCGAGGCCGCCCGCGCCACAGGAGGTACACGAGGAAGGCCAGACCGATGACGAACATCACCCGCCACGCCGAGCTGGTCCAGGTGTCGAGGTTGCGGGTCGCCTTGCGGAGCACGACGTCGGTGAACTCCGACAGGCCGCGCTTCCGGGTGTTGGCGAGAAGCCGACCGAGGTGGGTGCGGTCCTTCGCCGGTCGGAGGAGGTCGACGACCCCGGCCAGGACCCCGGCGACCACGACCGCCCCGACGATCGCCGCGACCGTGCGCGGCCGGATGCGCACCCGGGCCAGCATGAGCACGGTCACGAGGAACGCCGGTGTGAGTGACAGCACGCCGCCGACGTCGCCGCCCAGCATCGGCGCTGCGTCGGCGACGAGCACCAGCGCCAGCACCACCGCCGCCACGACCGTGCCGCGCCGACCCGGCCACCGGTGGGCCAGCAGTCCGGCGAGCACCACGGCCGACGCTCCGAGGAAGGCGAACGCGACGTTGCCCACCCCCGAGAACCGCACCCCGATCGACGGCGTGTACCCGAACGCGGTGCTCAACTGCAGCCGGGCGCCGGTGAAGAGGTCGCCGACCAGGAGCGCCACGATGACGGCCAGTCCGATCGTGGTGGCCGCCAACGGGCGCCGACGCCCGACGATCTCGGAGAGCGCGGCCAGGACCGCCGCGCCCCCGGCCACGAACGCCCAGTAGGCCGCCACACCGGCCGAGTGGAACGGCACCAGCCGGGCCACGAACACGAGCGGCACGAACGCGAGGAGCCACGACGCACCCAGGCGGGCGCCGGTGCGCCAGCCCGCCCGACGCCGACGCAGCTCCCAGGCCAGCACCGCGGCGATCGCCACGAGGCCGGCCACCACCGTGGTGACGACGGTCACCGGGATCAGCACCCGGTCGCGGAACAGCGCCGCCTGCACGTCGCGCACGAGGCGGTGTTCACGGTGGGTGGCGTCGCCCGCCCGCGGACCGAGCGCGAACGGACGACCGTTCATCGACGTCGGGCGGTCGAGGCCGGCCAGCTGCAGCACGGTGGGCGCCACGTCGGCCAGCAGGACGAACCCGGTGCGGCGGGTGCTCGGGGAACGCATCAGGGCCGGCTCGACCCCGGGTGCCCGCACGCCGACCACCGTGAGTGCCTTCGAGGTGCGTGACGCCGCCGGGCTCACGACGACCACGGCGTCGTGGGCCGGATCGACCTGCTCGAGCAGGTCACCCACCAGCGCGTCCGACCGCGCCAACGCCGCGCGGTAGGCGGCCTGGTCCTGGGCGCTCACGCTCGCCACCCGGGCGACCGCGGCGCGCGCGAGGTCCGACGCCTCGACCAGCACCGTGGCGTGGTCGGTCCAGACGTCGGCGAAGGCGTCGACCACGGCGGCGTTGTCGAGCCGGACGCCGAACGGTGCGGCCGGGTCGTCCTCGAGCAGGCCGGCGTCGACCCGGCCGGCGTCGACGGTGCCGTCGCGGCCGATGATCCCGCCCACGACGTAGCGGCGGTAGCGCGGCAGGAGATCGTCGGGCACGGAGCCGTCACCGTTGCCGATCACGGCGGTCGTCCAGCCACCCCGGCGCAGGGCCGTGCCGAGGGCGCCGATGCTGCTGCCCCCGGCCTCGGCGGCGTTGACCGAGTCGATGCCCACGATGCCGAGGTCGACCACCGACCCGGCGGGCGCCCGGCGGCCCGTCCGGCGCCGGAACGCGTCCGCGGCCGTGGAGTCGCCGAACCGGTCGTCGGCGCCGAAGCCCATGCCGTCGGAGGGCGTGAGGGTGCCGAGGGCCCGCTTGCCCGCTCCCAGGGTGAGATACCCCGCCGCCGGGCCACCCCCGCCGTTGCGGGCGGTGAGGTTGGCGACCGCCGACGCCGCCAGGAGCCGCCGCAGGTTGGGCGCATCGGCCTCGGCGAGATCGGTCCAGCCCACGTTCGGGATCGACACGATCAGGACCCGGTCGACGGGCCGTGTGGGCTCCAGCGGTGCGGCACCGGCCGTGCCCACCGACCCGGCGAGAATGACCGTCACCACCGTTGCGCCCACGACGAGGAACGATCCCGCCGAGCGGAGCCGGCGCGCGGCGGTGAGGAGCGCGGTCATGAAGGTTGCTCGGTAGCCTAATTCCCTTGACCGAGCCGGAGCCGTCCCCCGACGCGTCGCCCGTCACCGGATCCGCCGACGGCACGTCCCGCCGCACGGTCGTCCGGGGGCTCGGGGTGTCGAGCATCGGCTACCCGATCGGCTACGCCCTCGTGTTCTTCGGTCCCGTCCTCGCGGCCCGGGCCCTGACCCGCGACGAGTTCGGCACCTTCTCGCTCGCGGTCAGCATCTTCTCCACCGTCGCGCTCATCGCCCAGCTCGGCATCCCCCACTCCATGCTCCGACGGGCGTCGGCGGCCATCAGCGCCGGCTCCGACGCCGCCACCCGCAACGAGGTCGTCTCGGCGTTCGTGATCGGGACGGTGGCGGCGCTCGTGGTCGCCGGGTTCGGCGCGCTGCCCGTGGGGCGCAACGTCCTCGACCACGTGTTCTCCGAGACCGGGGTGGGCGCCCTCGCCGCCCTGATCGGACTCCGGATCGGGGTCCGCATCCTCGAGAACATCGCGCCCGAGGCGCTACGCGCGTTCCGTGACTTCTTCCGGGTGAGCCTCTACGACGGGCTGCTCGCCAACTTCCTGTTCGTCGTCACGCTCGCCGTCGTGCTGGTCGCCGACCTCGACGTGAACGCGTCCGACGTCGTGCTCCTCAGTCTGGTGACGGCGGTGGTGGCGTTCGTCCCCGCCGCCTGGTCGATCCACCGCAAGCTCCGCGGCCTCGCCCACGAGCGCCTCCGGCTGCACAACCCGATCGAACCCGCGATGTGGCTGTCGACCATCGGACGCGCCGTGCTCGCCCAGCTCGACCTGCTCGTCGTCGGGATCCTGGCGACCAGCGGTCAGGTGGCGACCTACGCCGTGCCGTTCCGTCTGGCGCTGCTCGTGGGCTTCCCGCTCATCCTGGTCAACCAGGTGGTGCCGCCGCTGATCGCGTCGTGGCACGCCGGGAAGGCGGTCGACCGCCTCGAGCGGACGCTGCGGGCCACCGCCGGCCTGGCGTTCCTCGGCGCCGTGGGCGTGGGCCTCGGGTTCGTCGTGCTCGGCAGGCCGATCATCGAGGTGCTGTTCGGGCACGCGTACGTCGACGGCTACGGGGTGCTGTGCATCCTGGTCTGCGGGCAGGTGGCGCAGACCTACCTCGGGTCGTGCGGCTTCGCGCTCATGATGACCGACAACCAGCGCGTCTACTCGTGGATCCTGACCGTGAGCACGGTCGTGACCGCGGGGCTCGACGTGATCGGCTGGCACCTCTGGGGCCTCGAGGGCGTGGCGGTGGCGACCGCGGTGTCGTTGACCGTGCAGAACGTCGTGCAGGCCTGGGTGCTGAAGCGCCTCACCGGCTTCTCGTCGGTGGCCGACCTGCGCCTCACCCTCACCGAGGGTGTCGCAACGCTCCGGAACCTGCGCTCCCGTCGCACCACGTCGTGAATTGACTCGGTCGACCACTCCAACTTCGTTGTTTGGACGTTTCCGGGGGCCAGGGGCCCCGGAAACGTCCAAACAACGAAATCGAGGTCGAGGTCGAGCGCGGAGTCAAGTCCAAGGGAAGGTGCGGCCGAGCAGGTCGGCGAGGGCGGCGTTGCGGGGCGCGAAGTACGTGCGCAGACGGCGCTCGACATCGGTGGCGGCGGACGGGTCGTAGGCCCCGACGTTGCGCGCGGCGGTCGGCACCCCGGGCGCAGCGGGCAGGCCGAGGAAGGCGATCGTCTCGGCGAACGCCGAGCCGTCGGCGACGCCGCCGGACTCCAGCACCCGGACCTGCTCGCGCGGGAACTCGGCGAACCAGCGACTGAGCTGCGAGGCGTAGTCGCCCCGCTCGAGGTACCCGCGGCGGCGGACCGGGTTGTCGCCGTCCCACCAGCCGGCGTCGGTGTCGGCGCCCAGCGGCTCGGTGTGGTCGGGGTCGAGCGCCACCTCGATCGGCCGGTCCTCGTCGCCGTGGCGCACGGCGTGGTGGTACCCCGAGACCGCCCGCGCCACCGGGTCGCGCAGCAGCACCACGAGGCGGACGTCGGGGAGCATCGCTCGCACCCGCGCCGGGGCGAGCGGGTGGCACAGGAGGAAGGGCGTCGCCTCACCGGTGATGCCCACCCCGGTCGCCCGCGCCCGCTGGTCGAGGTCGCGCCGGGTCGGGAAGTAGGTGCGGTAGTCGGCGCCGCGCCGGTGGGACCGGTCGAACCAGTGGACCTCCTTGCGCAGCGCGGCCCCGATCGACGGGTGGGTACAGAGCTGGGCGTACAGCGAGGTCGTCCCGGCCTTCTGGGCGCCGATCACGAGGAAGGCCGGTCGGCCCCGGCGCCCGGCCGACAGCCAGCGGTATCCGAAGCGGACCGGGTACGACCCCCGGTGAACCAGCCGGGCGGCGGCGGACGGCCGCGACGCACCGGCGTCGGCACGGAGGTCGGACGGGGCGGCCATGACCCGACGCACGGTACCCCCGGCCGGTCCGGGCCCGCCGCCGCCTTGCACGGTCGGGCCCCCAGGCACCATGGTGGACCGATGGCGCAATGGCGGATGTGGGACGACACGATCGAGGCGCAGCGGCCCGAGGCCCGGGCCGCGGTCGCCGCCGGGATCGGGGCGATCGGAGCGTTGCTCGGGCGCGACCTCGATCCTCCCGCCGATCCGGTGGAGCGGGCCCGCCAGTCGCGGGAGCGCTACGCCGCCGGGTACGCCCCCTCCGACGAGATGCAGGCCCGCACGATCGCCGGCGTGCCGTGCCGGGTGTTCGTCCCCGACGGGCCGGCCCGGGCCGTGTACCTGCACTTCCACGGCGGCGGCATGGTCACCGGCGCACCCGAGATGAACGACCTGGGCAACGTCATGCTCGGCCGGGCGTTCGGCCTGGCGGTCGTGTCGGTCGACTACCGGCTCGCGCCCGAGCACCCCTGGCCGGCCGGACCCGACGACGGCGTGGCCGTCGCCGGCTGGCTCGGCGAGCACGCCCGGGCCGAGTTCGGCACCGACCGGCTGATCCTGGGGGGCGAGTCGGCCGGGGGCTACATGGCGGCGGCGGTGCTGCTGCGCCTGCGCGACGAGCTCGGGATCGCCGACCGCGTGCTGGGCGCCAACCTGGTGTTCGGCGTGTTCGACTGGGGCCGCTCCCCCAGCCAGCGGGGCGTCCGCCCGCACGAGGGCCCCGACGTGCTCGACCCCGAGGGCATGCGCTGGTTCGCCGACTGCTACCTCCCGGGGCGCACCGACGACGAGCGGCGCGACCCGGCGATCTCGCCGGCGTTCGCCGACCTCTCCGACCTGGCGCCGGCGTTGTTCAGCGTCGGCACCACCGACCACCTCCTCGACGACACCCTGACCACCGCCGCGCGCTGGTCGGCGTTCGGCAACGACACCGAGGTGTTCGTCGCTCCCGACATGCCCCACGCGTTCATGGCGTTCCCGTGCAGCATCACCGAAGCCTGGACCGCCACCCTGGGCGCCTGGCTCACCCGGATCCTCGACCGTTGAGCCTGCCCGTCACGGTCATCGTCACCGACGCCGACGGCGTCAGCCACTTCCGCGACACCACCGTCGAGCTCACCGACCAGGCCTTCGCGCCGCCCGCCCCGCCGCTCGCGGTGTCGGCACCGGTCGACGCCCGTCACGGGGTGTTCTTCCGGATGCCCGCCGGCTGGTTCGGCGACTGGCACCCGGCGCCGTGCCACCAGTACTTCGTCCAGACGACCGGGACCCTCGAGGTGACGGTCGGTGACGGCGAGGTCCGGATCCTGCGCCCCGGATCGGTGGTGCTGCTCGAGGACCTGACCGGGCGGGGCCACGTGAGTCGGGTCGTCGGCGACGAGGACGTGTGCGGGGTGTTCGTGCAGCTGTCGGCATGACGGGCGTCGCCGGGCTGCCCCGCGACGCCGAGTACCGCCGCGAGACCCGCTCGCTCGCCTGCTTCGTGGTGGGCGCCGCCGTCTCGAACGCCGGTTCGTTCATGCAGAGCACGGCGGTGCCGTACGTGCTCTTCCGCATCACCGGGTCGAACGCCTGGGTGGGGGCCGGCGTGTTCGCGTCGTTGGCCTTCTCGGTGGCGGTCGGCCTGTTCGCCGGTCTCGCGATCGACCACTTCAACCAGAAGCAGGTCCTGATCGTCTCGCAGATCGTGCAGATGGTCGCGGCCCTCGCCCTCCTCGCCCTGTCGATGGCCCATGCGCTCGCGCCGTGGCCGATCTTCTGGCTGGTCGCGCTCGGTGGCGTGGGGGCGGGCATGCAGTACCCCGCCGCCCAGTCGTTCACCCCGTCGATCCTGCGGTCGGCGCGCGTGCCCCGGGGGGTGCGGTTGACGACGTTCGGCCTCACCATCTCGCGCACCGCGGGGCCGGCCGTCGCCGCGATCGTGCT
>JAFMJM010000345.1 GCA_017853455.1 Acidimicrobiia bacterium
TCAACCTCACCCGGGAGCGGATCCGTCAGATCGAGGCCCGGGCGATGTCGAAGCTCCGTCACCCGTCGGCCGACACCGGCGCCCGCGACCTGCTCGCCGTCTGAGTCGCCCGTGACCGCCGCCGACGCGGTGCCCTCCGGCACCGAGGGGCCCCCGACCGCTCCGGCGGCGGACCCGCCCGTCCCGGCGGTCGTGCCCGAGGTGGTGTCGACGCCGCGCCCGCCGGGCGTGCTCGACCTCGTGGTGCGCGGGACGCGCCTCGGCGTCGACGCCGCCGGGCTCCTCGCCGCCGAAGTGGCGGGCGCGGGGGTGCGCGTGGCGCGGGCGGTGCTGCCGCCGGTGGTGGTCCGCGGCGCCGTCGACGCGGTCGACGACGCCGTCTCCCGTACCCGTGACGCCGCCCGGGCCCGCGAGGCCGCGCAGCGCGACGAGGTGGCGGACGCGGTCCGCGGGGTGATCGGCCAGGTCGTCGACCTGGTGATCGACCAGATCGACTTCGGTGCGGTGGTGGCGAAGGTCCCGGTCGACGAGATCGTCAGCCAGGTCGACGTCAACGCCATCGTCGCCCGGCTCGACGTCGGGGCGATCACCGAGGAGGCGCTCGACGCCGTCGACATCACGGCGATCGTGCGGGAGTCGACCACCGGCCTCGCCGGCGAGACGCTCGACGTGGTCCGGGCCCAGGCGATGGGAGCCGACGGGATCGTGGCCGCCGCCGTCGACCGGTTGTTGCGTCGTCGCGCGCCGCGCGACCTGACGTTCCCGGCCTACGACGCCGCCCGTCCCGCGGTGGCGGCCGAACGGGACCGGACGTGAGCCGCCGGATCCGCAACGTCCGGGCGGCCCGGCTCCAGGGTCGCCGGGCCGGTGCCATCTCACGGCTGCTCGCGATCGCCGTCGACGTGGGGGCTGCCTGGGTGATCTTCGTCGTCGGGTTCGCGGCGGTCGGCCTCGTCTGGGACTTCCTGCACACCGGTGACGTGCGGATCGCGAGCCCCGGCCCCTGGATCACCACCCTGATCACGTCGGTGATCTTCGTGCTGCTCCTCACCTTCGGATGGGCGACGACGGGCCGCTCGATCGGCAAGCAGGTCATGGGCCTGCGGGTGGTCACCGATGCCGGGACGATCCTCTCCGTCCGGTCGGCGTTCCTGCGGGCGCTGATCTACCTGGTGTTCCCGCTGGGCGGGGCGTGGATCGTGTTCTCACCGCGCAACGCCAGCCTCCCGGACCACCTGATCCACTCGGTCGTCGTGCACGACTGGATGCCGGCCCTGGTCGACCTCCAGGGCGGCCCGCCGTCAGGCCAGCAGCGCGCGTAGGTCGGTGCAGACCAGCTCGACGTGACGCTCGGCGAGGTCGGCGGGCATCCCGGCGATGCTGTTCCACAGGTAGACCTGCACGGCCGGCACGTCGGCGGTGACGGCCCGGATGTGGGCCGCCGCCCCCTCGGGGGTGAACACGCCGAAGCGGGGCGGAGCACCGTCGCGACCGGGCGCGCACCACTTGTCGGGGTCGATGGGTCGCGGGTCGGGGGCGTCGGTGTCCTCGACGGCGTACCGGTTGTAGGAGTCCCACTGGTACGACAGGTAGGGCCGGATCCGCGGCCAGGCCGTCTCGGGGTCGTCGGCCACGACCAGGTTGACCACGGCGGCGCACCGGGCGGATCCCGGATCGTGCCCGCCGTCGGCCAGGCCGGCGCGGTAGGGCTCCATGAGGGCGGCGTCGAACGACAGGAGCCCGGCGCCGAGCTCCCCGGCCAGGCGGGCGCCGCGCGGGCCGAAGAATCCGCCCCACAGCGACATCGGCCGCTGGACCGGCAGGGGGGTCACCCCGCCGGTGTCCCAGAGCCGCAGCACCTCGCGCAGCACCGCCTCGGTCCGGGCGAAGCGCTTCTCGAAGGGGCGCCCGAAGCGCGTGTACTCGGGCACGCGGTACCCCAGTCCGATCCCGAGGTCGAGCCGGCCGGCGCTCAGGATGTCGACCATGGCCGCCTCCTCGGCGAGGTGCGCCGGCTCCCGCAGCGCGGCGAGCAGCACGGCCGTGCCGATCCGGATCGAGCGGGTGCGCGCCGCGATCGCGGCGGCGAAGGTGAGGGGCTGGGGCAGGTAGCCGTCCTCGAAGAAGTGGTGCTCGGAGAGCCAGACCGACGCTGCGCCGAGGCGCTCGGCCTCCTCGACCACCTCGAGCGAGTGGGCGTAGTGGTCGGTCCACGGCACCGCCCAGCCGGGCGGGTTGCGCAGGTCGAGGTAGATGCCGACGTCCATCGGTCCTCCGGATTCGGTGGCGGGGTGGGCTACGGGGTGAACAGGACGACGGTGACGTCGTCGAGGTCCTCGAAGACGGCGTGCACCCGGTCGCCGATCCGGACCGTGTCGGGGTCGCACCCCACGACGCCCGACGCCATGCGCACGCCCTCGTCGAGGTCGATGAGGGCGTAGACGTAGGGCACCAGGTCGGCGAACGCCGGACCCGGCGGGCGCCGCACGACGGTGGCGGCGTACACGGTGCCGTGACCGCTCACCTCCACGACGTCGAGGTCGTCGGCGAGGCAGGTCGTGCAGTACGCGCGCGGGAAGTGCTGGAGCCGGTCGCAGTGCGGGCAGTGCTGCACCACGAGACGGTGCTCGCGGGTCGCGGCCCAGAACGCCGCGGCCTCGGGGCCGACGTCGGGTGCGGGCCGGCTCATCCGCCCACCTCGACCACGACGGCGGGCGGGCTCATCCGCCCACCCGCTCGAGCACGAGGGAGCACTGCTCGGCGA
>JAFMJM010000346.1 GCA_017853455.1 Acidimicrobiia bacterium
GGCGGCGTCACCGGCTGATCCCGTCCCCCCGTTCGTTGTTTGGGTGATTGTGGGGCCTCTGGCCCCCACAATCACCCAAACAACGGGGTGGGTGGGCCGGGTTGTCGGGCCGAGTGGGACCTGACATATCCTCCGGGCACATCACGACGACGCCCGGAGGCGAACGGTGAACCGAGCAGCACGGCGAGCAGCGGGACGGGTCGCGGGACGGGCGGGCCGGGTCGCGGCCGCCGGATCGGCGGCCGTGCTGGCCACGGCCGGAGCCGGAGCCGTGGTCATGGGCTCCGGCGGCGTGGCCCACGCCAACCCGGTCCTCACCGTCACCAACACCAACAACAGCGGCCCCGGATCGTTGCGGTCCGCGCTCCTCTACGCCGAGTCGACGTACGGCCAGGACGAGATCGTCATCTCCGCGACCGGCACCGTGACGCTCCTCTCCAACCTGCCCGACCTGAGCGAAGGCGTCGACATCGTCGGCCCCGGATCGGGGTCGTTCACGATCGACGGCCAGGGCTCGTATGACCTTCTGTTCTTCGACAGCGTGTCGACGGGGTCGATCGGCGTGTCGGGGCTGACGCTCACCAACGCCAACCCCAGCGGACACGGGATCTACGTCGGGTCGACGAGCGTTCCCGTGACCATCTCCGACGTCGTGGCCACCGGGATCACCGGTACCTGCGGCAACGGTTTCAACTTCTATTCGGTCGACGGGACGGTCACGATCACCGACTCTGCGGCGACCGGCAACAGCTCCGCCGTGTGCGTCGGCGCCGGGCTCTTCGCCGGGGGCAACACGGGTGACCTCGACCTCACGATCACCGACAGCCGCTTCACCGACAACGAGACCGGTCGGGCCGGCGGCGGCATCTACGTGGCGTACTCCACGGTGACGATCATCGACTCCGTCATCTCGGGCAACACCGCGGCGCAGGGCGGTGGCGGCTTGCGGATCGGGCCCGACTCGCTCGCGACGCTGCGAGGCGTCGAGATCACCGACAACGAGGCCGACGAGCTCGGGGGCGGAATAGCGGTCAACGATTCGACACTGGTCATGACGTACTCCACCGTCAGCGGGAACACGGCCGGGCAGTCGGGCGGTGGGATCCAGGCGGGGGGATATTCGATCGTGGGCGTGCTGTCGTCGACGATCTCCGACAACGAGACCGACCTCTACGGCGGCGGCCTCTACCTGAGCGACAGCGGGGGCAACCTCATCGCCAACTCGACCATCTCGGGGAACCGGGCGGCGGCGGGTGGGGCGATGGTCGCCGGGCGGCTGGCGCTCACCACCATCGAGCAGTCGACCATCACCGGCAACGCGGTCAACGGGATCCCGGTGTCGCTGCCCCCGATCGACGGAATCATGGTCGAAGGCGGCGTGGCACCCGTGGTGTGCGGAGCTTCGGATCCGAACGCCATCGTCGCCGACCCGTGCGGGTCGTACGGGACGATCGAGCTCACGGGGTCGATCGTGGCGGGGAACGGCGCCATCGACATCGGTGGGTGGTCGCACCAGCACGTGACGGTCGACTCCGACCACTCCCTGCTCGGGGCGTTCGACCCCGACGAGGTGACGGTCGTCGACGCCGGCGGCACCCGGACCGGGGTGACCGCGGCCCAGCTCGCGCTGGGGCCGCTCGCCGACAACGGCGGTCCGACGCTCACCCACGCCCTGCTCTCGGGCAGCATCGCCGTCGACAACGGGCCGACCACCCCGCCCGGGTTCCCCCACGGCGAGTGGGACCAGCGGGGCGACGGCTACCTCCGGGTGGTGAACGGCCGGGTCGACGTCGGGGCGTTCGAGGTGCAGCCCGACCCGCCCGGGCCCACGCCCGACCCGGATCCCACCTTCACCGGCTGATCCCGGCCTCCGGTCTCTCTCTTCTGTTTGGGTGATTGTGGGGCCTCTGGCCCCCACAATCACCCAAACAACGGGAGGGCCGACCCGTGTCCCACCCGGATCGGAGAGTGGCGTCCATGGCTGATGACCCGTTCCGGATCCTCGGGGTGAGCCGCACGGCCACCGACCACGAGATCGCCGTCGCCTACCGGTCGTTGGCCCGCCAGTTCCACCCCGACGCCCACCCCGAGGCCACCCCCGACGAGAAGGCCGTCTACGAGACGGCGATGGCTCGGATCAACGAGGCCCACGACCTGATCAAGGACCGGGCCGACCGGGAACGCTGGCTGCGCAACGAGCGGATGGGGACCGCCGGGCGGCCGGGGCCGGGACCGAACTCGGGGAGTCGGCGCCCGCCCAGTCCGTTTCGGCCGCCCGGACCGGGGGAGTGCGCCCTGTGTGGGTCGGCGCCAGCCGAGATCTTCACGTTCGTGCACCAGGTCGGGATGATCATCTCGAGCCAGCGCGCCACGACCGAGGCCAGCCTGTGCCGGCTCTGCGCCCAGGCCGTGGGCCGCTCCCAGCAGAACCGCACGCTGATCACGGGCTGGTGGGGACTGCTGGCGTTCTTCACCAACTTCGCGGTGGTGCTCGGCAACGCCGGCCAGCTGCGCCGGGCCCGCCGGCTCGGGCCGCCCCGGCCCGTGGCCAACGTGGTCGGGCGCACCCCCGGGCCGATGCACCCCGGACGGCCGGTCCACCGGCGGGCAGGGTTGTACGTCGCGGCGGTGATCGTCGGGTTCGTGGCCTTCGTGGGGATCGGCGTGACCCAGAACCAGCCGACGACGACCGGTCGCTCCGGCGGTTCGAGTGGATCGCGGGCCGTCAGATCGACCCGCCCGGATGTGTCGAT
>JAFMJM010000056.1 GCA_017853455.1 Acidimicrobiia bacterium
CCGTCGCCGACGACGCACCGCTCGAGCAGCGCCTCCTCGACGCCCTCGGTCGCCGGCCCTGACCCGGCGAGGGGCCGGCGCGCTCAGGCGCCGGAGCCGCGCAGCTCGCGCTTGAGGATCTTGCCCGACGGGTTGCGCGGCAACTCGTCGATGAACGTCACCGCCCGCGGCACCTTGAACTTCGCCAGCTGCGTGCGGCAGTGCTCGATCAGCTCTTCCTCGGTCGCGGTGGCTCCGGGCGCGAGCACGGCGAACGCCACCGGCACCTCGCCCCACCGCTCGTCGGGGCGGCCGACCACCGCCACCTCGGCGAGCGCGCCGTGCTCGTACAGCACGCGCTCGACCTCGCTGCTCGCGATGTTCTCACCACCCGAGACGATCATGTCCTTGAGCCGGTCGACGATGTACACGAAGCCGTCGTCGTCGACCACGCCGATGTCGCCGGTGTGGAACCACCCGCCGGCGAACGCAGTGGCGGTGGCGTCGGGGTCGCGCCAGTAGCCCTCGAACACCTTCGGTCCGCGCAGCACGATCTCGCCGGGCTCGCCGGTGGGCACCCGGACGCCGGCCTCGTCCCAGCACTCGAGCTCGAGGTACTGGCACGGTCGTCCGACGCTGCCGAGCTTGCTCACCACGTGGTCGCGGTCGAGGAAGGTGTCGCCCGACACCGTCTCGGTGAGTCCGTAGGCGTCGGCGAACCACGCGGACGGGAACGTGGAGCGGATGCGCTCGATCACCGGGATCGGCATCTTCTCGCCACCGGCGATGATCGCCCGCACGCTCGAGAGGTCGCGGGTCTCGACCCCGGGCACGTCGAGGACCGCGCGCACCATCGCGGGAGCGGCCCAGATCAGCGTGACGCGCGATCGCTCGATCTCGTCGACCACCCGCTCGGCGTCGAACACCTTGTGGATCACGGTGGTCGCCCCCACCGAGATCATCGACGTCGTGACGAGGTCGAGGGCGCCCACGTGGTACAGCGGACCGCAGGCCAGCCCGACGTCGGCCGCGGTGAAGCCGAACTCCGCGACGTGCGCGGCGTTCTTCCAGGCGAGGTTGGCGTGCGAGAGCATCACGCCCTTCGGCCGGCCGGTGGTGCCCGACGTGTACATCAGGCGGTGGAGGTCGTGCTCACCGACCGCGGCACGCGGCGGCGCGGCGGCCGACGCGTCGGCGAAGCGCTCCCAGCCGGGCCCCGCCGAGTCGGCGACGACCACCTTGCCGAGGGGGGCCGGGAAGCCTTCGGTGGCGGCGTCGGCGAGGTCGACGAGGTCACCGTCGCACACCAGCACCTTGGCCTCGGAGTGCTCGAGGATGAACCGCAGCTCGGGGGCGGCGAGGCGCCAGTTGACCGGCATCGCCACGGCGCCGAGGTGGTTGGCGGCGAAGATCGTGGCCAGGAACTCGGTGCGGTTGTAGGAGAGCAGCGCCACCACGTCACCGAACCCGACGCCCCGGGCGGCCAGACCGCCGGCGAGGGCGCCCGACCACTCGACCATCCCGGCGTACGTCACGACCTCGTCGCCGAACACCGCGAGCGGGTGGTCGGGCGTGCGCTCCGCGTGGTGCTCGAGCACCGCACACCAGTTGACGTCGGACCGCAGGCCGAGGCGGGCCGCCGAGCGTTCGCGCGGTGCGTGGGTCACGGGGTGGTCCTCCTCGGTCGGTGGTGACTACGGCGCCGCGTAGCCGCCGTCGACCACGATGGCCGAGCCGGTCGTCCAGCGGGCGGCGTCGCTCGCCAGGTAGGAGTACGCGCCCACCAGGTCGGCGGCGGCACCGAGCCCGAGCGGGTGCTTGTCGGCGATGGCGTCGAGCGCCGAGCCGGGCAGACCGTCGTGGATCCCCGACCGGAACGTGCCCGGGCACACGCAGTTCACCCGGATGCCGTCACGGGCGTACTCGACCGCCGCGACCTTCGCGAGCTGGATCACCGCCGCCTTGGTCGCGCAATAGGGCGCGGCGTGCGACCACGCCGTCAGCCCCGACACCGACGCCGTGAGGATGATCGACCCGGCGTGCTGGGGACGCATGACGCCCACGGCCGCCTTGATGCCGTTGACCGCGCCGAGGACGTTGACCCGGAACGACCGCTCCCAGTCGTCGGTGGAGAGGTTGTGGATGCGCCCGTTGGGCGAGAGGATCCCGGCATTGGAGATGAGCACGTCGAGGCGCCCGAAGCGCTCGACCGCGCGATCGACGACCGCCTGCACCTGGGCCTCGTCGGCGACGTCGACGGTGCACGTCTCGACCGCGCCGCGCTCGGCGGGCAGTCCGGCGACGGTGGCGGCGAGAGCGGCGTCGCTCAGGTCGGCGAGCACGACGTCGGTGGCGGGTTCACCGGCGAACCGGGCCGCGAGGGCCGCACCGAGCGTGCCGCCCGCGCCGAGGACGACGACGCTGCGCCGGGTGGACGGGTCGGTGGTCATGTGAGGAGGTACCCCCCGTCGACGGTGATCACGGTGCCCGTGACGAACGACGCCGCCGCCGACGCCAGGAACAGGTAGGCGCCCACCAACTCGGTGGCGGCACCCCACCGACCGAACGCGGTGTGGGCGAGCACCGCCTCGCCGAGCGCCGGGCGCTGCTTCCAGGGCTCGACGAGCGGCGAGTCGAACCAGCCGGGAGCGACGACGTTGACGGTGATCCGCTGCTCGGCGAGGTCGAGGGCGAGGCCCTTGGCCAGGGCCACCACCCCGGCCTTGGAGGCGCTGTAGGCGGCGAGGCCGGCCCGGGGCCGTTCGCCGAGCACCGAGCCGGTGAACACGATCCGCCCGCCCTCGTCCATCACGCGGGCGGCGGCCCGGGCGCCGAGGAAGGCACCGGTGAGGTTGACGTCGAGGATCTCCCGCCACACGGCCGGGTCGGTCCGCCGGGGCCCGCCGACCGCCGGGGAGATGCCGGCGTTGGCGATCCAGACGTCGAGCCCGCCCCAGGCCTCCACCACCGCGTCGGCGATCGACTCGTTGAAGGCCTCGTCGGTGACCTCGCCGGCCAGCACCAGGCTGGGCCCGGGGAGGTCGGCGGCGAGCTTCTCGAGGTCGGTGACGGTGCGGGCCACGAGGGCCACCGAGGCCCCCGCCTGCGAGAACGCGTGGGCCAGGACCCGGCCGAGGCCGCGCCCCGCGCCGGTCAGCACCACGCGGCGCCCCGCCACGTCGGCGCCCGACGGGAACGACGCCGGGATCTCGATCTGCTGGGCCTCGTCCGCCCGTGCGGCCATCGTCCGGTCCTCTCTGTACCGATCGTTACAATACCGCCCGCATGCCGAGCCCCGCCGACCTCCTCGAGCAGTACCGGCGGATGCTCGTCATCCGCGGCTTCGAGGAGCGCGTCGCCGCCCTCTACCGCGACGGCGAGGTGCCGGGCTTCGTGCACCTGTCGACCGGACAGGAGGCCACCGCCGTGGGGGCGTGCTGGCCGTTGCGCACCACCGACGTCATCACCTCCACCCACCGCGGCCACGGACACTGCCTCGCCAAGGGCCTCGACCCGTTGGCGATGTTCGCCGAGCTCATGGCCCGCGACGCCGGCGCCAACCGCGGCCGGGGCGGCTCGATGCACATCGCCGATCCCACCCTCGGGATCTTCGGCGCCAACGGCATCGTCGGCGCGGGCCTGCCCATCGCCGTCGGGGCCGCGACCGCCGCGCAACTCCGGGCCGACGGTGGTGTGGCCGTCGCGTTCTTCGGCGACGGTGCGGTCGCGCACGGCACGTTCCACGAAGCCGTCAACCTCGCCGCCGTCTGGAACCTCCCGGTCGTGTTCTTCTGCGAGAACAACGGCTACGCCGAGTTCTCCGCCGCCGCCGACCAGCACGGTGCCGCGCTCGCCCAACGGGCGCTCGGCTACGGCGTCGAGTTCGTCGCCGTCGACGGCAACGACGTCGTCGCGGTCGCCGAGGCGATGACCGCCGTCGTCGACCGGGTACGCGCCGGTGCCGGACCGGTGATGGTCGAGGCCACCACCTACCGCTGGCACGGGCACTACGAGGGCGACCCCCAGCGGTACCGCACCGCCGACGAGCTCGCCGACTGGAAGGCCCGCGACCCCCTGACCGTGGCGGCCGACCACTGCCGGGCCGCCGGCGTCACCGACGCCGACCTCACCGAGATCGCCGCGGCGGTCGACCGCGTGCTCGACGCCGCCGTCGCCTCGGCGCGCGCCCTGCCGGCCCCGCCCGCGTCGTCGCTCTTCGACTTCGTCACCCGGCCCCGGCCCGAGCGACCCGAGCCGCCGGCGCCCGCCGCCGACGCTCCGGTGTTCCGCACCATGGACGCCGTGCGCACCGCCCTCGAGGTCGAGCTCGAGACCGACCCCGAGGTGTTCGTCGCCGGCATCGACGTGGGGGCGGGCGGCAACGTGTTCGGCCTCACCCGCGGCCTGCACGACCGCTTCGGCGACCGGGTGCGCGACACGCCGATCTCGGAGAGCGCCATCGTCGGCGTCGGTGTCGGGGCGGCGATGGCGGGCATGCGCCCGGTCGTCGAGATCATGTACCTCGACTTCCTCGGCGTCTGCCTCGACCAGTTGCTCAACCAGGCCGCCAAGCTCCCGTTCATGACCGGCGGGCACGCCGAGATGGCCCTCACCGTGCGCACCCAGTTCGGCGCGGGTCGGTCGTCGGGCAGCCAGCACTCGCAGAGCCTCGAGGCCCTCCTGGCGCACATCCCGGGACTGACCGTCGTGATGCCCTCGACCCCGGCCGACACCTACGGCCTGCTGCGCTCGGCCATCCAGGACCCGAACCCGGTGGTGTTCGTCGAGAACCGCCTCCTCTACGGGATGAAGGGCCCCCAGCCGCCCGTCGACCACCTCGTGCCGCTCGGGCGCTCGGCAGTCGTGCGGCCCGGCACCGACGTGACCGTGGTGTCGGTGTCGCGCATGGTGCACGAGGCCCTCGCCGCCGCCGAGACCCTGGCCGCCGAGGGAATCTCGGCCGAGGTCATCGACCTACGGACCGTCGCCCCGCTCGACCTCGAGCCGGTGCTCGCATCGGTGGCGCGGACCAACCGGCTCCTCATCGCCCACGAAGCGGTGGTGCCGTTCGGCATCGGCGCCGAGATCGCGGCGGTCGTCGCCCGCGAGGGCTTCTGGAACCTCGACGCCCCGATCGAGCGGGTCGGCGCCGCCGCCACCCCGCCGCCCTACGCGCCCGACCTCGAGCGGGCCTGGCTGCCGGGACGTGACGAGATCGCCGACGCGATCCGCCGCCTCACCCGCGTCTGACCGACCCCGGTCACGCTCGCTTTCCTCCCGATGGCAGGATGTCGGAATGAAAGTGAGGATCAGCTTGCCCGACGACGACGTCGCCTACCTCGACGCGTACGCCACGACGCACGGGCTCGACTCCCGGTCCGCAGCCGTGCACACTGCCGTCCGGATGCTGCGCGGCAGCGAGTTGGAAGCGGCGTACGAGGAGGCCTGGGCCGAGTGGGACGCCGGTGACGGCCCGGCTTGGGCTTCGACGATCGGCGACGGCCTTTCCTGAAACCTCGCAGGGAGATCCGGTGGGTCGACGTCGAGCCGGTTCGCGGCTCCGCGTCCAAAGGCCGCCGGACTCGACGGACGGACCGAACCGCCGTCAGCAGCCGAGGGCGCGGGCGATGACGACGTGCTGGATCTCGTTGGTGCCCTCGCCGATCTCGAGCACCTTGGCGTCGCAGTAGAACCGCGCCACCGGTGACTCGAGCATGTAGCCGAGGCCGCCGTGGATCTGCACCGCCTCCGACGCCGCCCACGCCGCGACCCGGCTGGCCTTGAGCTTGGCCATCGCCGCCTCCTTGAGGAACGGCGCGCCGGCGTCACGCAGGGCGGCCGCCCGGTAGGTGAGCCAGCGGGCCGCCTCGAGTTCGGTGGCGATGTCGGCGAGCTTGAACTGGATCGCCTGGAAGTCGACGATCGGCTGGCCGAACTGCCGGCGCTCCTTCGCGTAGTCGATCGCCAGGTCGAGCACCGCCTGGGTCAGGCTGAGCGAGAGCGCCGCGATCGAGATGCGCCCGACCTCGAGGGTCTTGAGGAACTGGCCGAGCCCCATCGCCGGGTCGCCCACGAGGTGGTCGTCGGCCACCCACACGTCGTCGAAGAACAGCTGGCGCGTGTCGAGCCCGCGCCAGCCAATGCCGCGCATCTTCGGACCCATCGTGAACCCGGGCGTGTCCTTCTCGACCACGAACGACGCGTACGTGGGCTTCTCGCCCGGCTCCTCGGTGCGCGCGAGCAGCGTCACCCCGAACGACATGTCGGTGCCGGCGTTGGAGATGAACGTCTTGGCCCCGTTGATCAGCCAACCGCCGTCGGCGCGCACGGCCCGGGTGGTGATGCCCCGGGTGTCGGAGCCGGCGTCGGGCTCGGTGAGCCCGAACGCGCCGAGCACCTTCCCCTCCGCCAGCGGGCGCAACCAGCGCTCCCGCTGGGCGTCGGTGCCGAACAGGTATAGGGGCAGCGAGCCGATCGTCACGTGGGCCTGCCAGGCCGCGGCCACCGACTGATCGGCCAGACCGATCTGCTCCATGGCGGCGACGAACCCGACGGTGCTCATGCCGATCCCGCCCCACTCCTCGGGGATCAGCATCCCGAGCAGGCCGAGCTCGCCCATCTCGCGCAGGAGGTCGGTCGGGCACACCGCCGCCTCCCAGGCCGCCGGCGCCCGCAGGGCGATCTCGCGCTGGGCGAAGTCGCGGCACAGGGCGACCAGGTCGCGTTCGGTCTCGTTCAGCGTGAGGTCCACGCCCGGATCGTAGTGGACCGACCGGTACACAAAACGCGAGCGAGTCGGTGGTGGAGACGATGAGACTCGAACCCACGACCCCCTGCTTGCAAAGCAGCCGAGGCGATGCGCGTTGGTACAGGTCAGAGCGCGAAAGGCCAGGTCACAGGCCCGCAACTGTGCCAGCCAGTACCGGCCCGTACCCGCCCGTCACCCCCCTCTCGCGGAGTTTTCGCGGATTTCCCCACGCCGTCGCGGGGGTAGCGGAACTTCACACCCACCCCGTTGCACGGGTACCGGACTTTGGCGCGCATCGAACATCGTTGCGGAAGGGGCGACTCGCCCTGGTCCAGGTCGGCCACCCACTTCTCACCCGATATAGACGCGAAGCATCCAATGATCGGAAACGTAGTTTCCGCTCGACCCCATACCCCGGAATCGGCTTGGCGACGCGAGGTACTGGAACGGTGCCGACCGCCCAAAATGGTCGAGCTTTTCTGGGATGTCCGAACCCTGAGTGGGGTACGTCACGGAATAAGGGCTCACTCCAGCTTCCCAGTGATTGGTAGCGCCATTGAAGTTGAACCATGTGACGAGATTGCTGCTGAGGTAGTTGCTGCCGCAAGTCGATGCGGGATAGGGCCAATTGCATTGGATGGAGATGTTGAAGTCGCCACCAGCCTGCACGCCAGTAAAGACCGAATAGTCATGGACAAAGTTGTTCAGCTCGCCCAACTGCAAATGAGCAACGTCATCGACAGTTGAAATGAAGTTGTTCTCGAGGTGCGTGCTACAGGAAACGTAGTTGAGCACCCAAAGGCTTGGTCTAATACACAGCAGTTTCCGGGCGTGTCCCGGTACTTGATTGCCGTATACGTAGCGGGTAACCCAGGGGTCACCCCAGGTACCATCTGCCCGCCCAAAAACCGTTAGACCGTTCTGAGGGCACGCGGTTGCACTCGACATATACTGTTCCGTTACGTAGTTCCCCACAGTGAACACGAGTTGCCCAATTAGGAACGCGTACTGGTCGAGTGTGTTCGGATCCAGATCTGTGCACGTCTCCTGTGTGGCGACGGTCGTTGGCCAATCACCTGTCGAATATGCGTACTGCCAGATCTTGTCTCGCAGGAACGAGACGCTCTCCAGACCTCCCGTGTTTCCCCAACCCGCCCCGTTCACTCCGCCGAGGACGTTGAAGGTCACGCCATTCGCGTAGGCATTTGCTGATCGAATGCCGGCAATCTTCCTGGGAGCAATGGCAAGGCCAATAGTCCCGATTGTACTCAGCAACGCAACGAGGCATAGGGATCGCAGTCCGCGCATGGGATTTCCGGATCCTTTCCATGACTGCTCGGACCCGTGTCCGGAACAGTCGGCTCGTTAGGGAACGTAAATGACCGCGGCTAGCTGGTCGCCCATTCGCCCGATGGACAGCGAATAGCCGTCGATCCAGACGAGTCCCCGATCGCCCCTGGGCCCAGGGGCAGCAGACGTCCACTTGCCGATGCTCGGGTCAAGTGACAACGCCACGCCTGGCCAGGCTGGTGAAGTCTCGTCAGCCTCGACGTCCGGCTGCCAGAACGCGTAACTACTGCCCGTCCATGCGCCCCACAGAAACGTGTCGATCGGCGGGATCTCGGTCGCTTTCGCACCAGGAGGCGGCGGCCGGGTGGCCAGATCGCTTGGCGCTGGCGGCACTACTTTCCAGCCGCCAACCGAGTCGTCGAAGAACTGGCCCTTCTGCAAGTCGACGGAGATCAGAAGGGCACCAGTGGGGCCGCAGACGACTTTCGCGTATTCGCTATCACCGGTCGCGAGCTTCACCCCAGGGTAGTTCGTCCACTCGGTGTCGCCAGGTCGAAATGTTGACACGGTCCACATGCCTTTGGCCGCAACATCGGCTTGAACCGCAGCGAGAGACTGCTCGCCCGCACAATACGCCTGCGTCGTTGCGGGAGTACCCGGTACTGCCTGCCACTTGTTGTCGCTTGGCGAGAGCATCCAGGTCGCTCCGGACACCGTAAAGAATGCATTCCCCCCCACAGCGCCAAGCGCACGCTGATCGCCTCCAGAACTTCCGGATTTGTATGCGCTCCGGTCGTGGGGGGGAGGTTCGATGGCTTCCCAGCGGTCGTCCTTGGGATGGTATGCGGCCGCCGACAGCGCTCCAGGACTGCATACAGGTGCCTCGTCCTGAGGATCGGCGCTGTTGTTGCCGCAGAGGGTGCCCAGAATGATCAAGCGATCACCGGTCCAAAGCCCAACCGGATTCGCCACGGGTACCTCGAAGCTCGACGCCGCGAGGCGTCGCCACGCGCCAGCGGCCGGGTTGTATGCGACCCCCCCGGAGCGCTCCATCCCCTTAGAAATATCGCTGCCAAATGCCAGGAGCTCACTGCCTGTCCACACTTGAACACTGCCGAACGTGTCGTTCAAGAGTTCGGACGGGACCGCACTTGCGGACCGGAGACCCGGAGTCGTGTAGTCAGTGATGGCTGTACCAATCGTGACATCACCGTCTCTCTGGGCCACCGTCATGAACGCTGCAACTCCAACTGCAATCGTCGCAATCAGGCCAGCCGAGTGCAGGAAAGTCTTGCGCGACGTCAACGACAAGTTTCCTCGTGACCTCTTGCTAGCGAGATGGTGGGATGTGCAAAACGTAGCCCATCTCGCCCAAGTGCGCCCTCATTGCGCACCATCCGCGAAAGAGCCGCGGGGGGTTTCGACGCCGTCGCGAAGTCGCGATCCTCGGTTCTCGCGAACTGGCAATAGGCAGGATGGCGGAGAACTTGAGCGCGAACGCCCGCGCGAGCCGATGGTCCGCGGCGACGCGCACTTCGGTCGCGGTGCAGCCATGGCATCCGGTGACCGTCGTGCTGGTGCACCGCATCCGAGATCGACTGGGGGTTGTCTCCTCTGAACGGATTGTGGGATGAACGAGTTGCCGGCGCTGCGCGACGACCGCTCGGTCGGGATCTATCAGATCGCGTCCTGCGACCGCGCATGTACGGAACACGGGGCCGGTCAGGTGCCTCTGCACAAGTGATGTGGAATCGACCGTCAGCACGCTGGTGACCTGATGATGTCATCCCATACGAAGTCCGGGGCGATTGGTCAACGTCAGCCGCGAACTTCCGACCTGCTTACGGGCTTACTGGGTCGTGGGTCAACAGACGGGTGCATTGGCCCGGGCGGGACATGCGGCGAGATTCCGATGCGGGCGGTGGTCGTCGTGATGCGGGTCACGACGTTGAAGGCGACGTCGGCTCGGCTGCCCGGTCTGCTCGCCTACTACGCCGGCCTGGCCGAGGACCGTGAACGCCCGGGGGTCGGGCGGGGTCCGGTGGACTACTACCTGGATCCGGACGGGCCGCCGGGCCGCTGGTGGGGCCGCGGCCGCGAGGCCCTCGGACTCGACGGACCGGTGTCCGGTGCGGGCATGCGAGCCGTCCTCGAGGCACAGCATCCCGAGACCGGCCGGCGGCTGGGACGCCGGTTCGGGGATGCGTCGGCGGGGGGGATCGACACCACGTTCTCCGCCCCGAAATCGGTGTCGGTGCTCTGGGCACTCACACCGGATGCGTACGTTCGGGCCGAGGTCCTCGCCGCCCACGACGCCACGGTCGACGCTGCGTTCGGCTGGCTCGAATCCCATGGGGCGGCGACCCGTCACGGCCGAGACGGCGTGTTCCAGCTCGACACCCGCGGGCTCATGCCGATCCCGCCCCACTCCTCGGGGATCAGCATCCCGAGCAGGCCGAGCTCGCCCATCTCGCGCAGGAGGTCGGTCGGGCACACCGCCGCCTCCCAGGCCGCCGGCGCCCGCAGGGCGATCTCGCGCTGGGCGAAGTCGCGGCACAGGGCGACCAGGTCGCGTTCGGTCTCGTTCAGCGTGAGGTCCACGCCCGGATCGTAGTGGACCGACCGGTACAGGATGTCCGGCGGGTCAGCGGGCCGGGCTCGGAACGGTGGTCGTCGTGGTCGAAGCCGTGGTCGAAGCGGTGGTGGACGTGGTCGGAGCCGTCGACGGCGCAGCCGCCGGGCCCAGGACCGGGAAGGACAGCACCTGCCCGAAGGTCTTGTTGGCGTAGACGTCGGTGATGCTGATCCAGAGCGCCCACTGGCCCGTCGGCGCGTCGGCACGCACCTGCACCGTCTGGGAGAACGAGCACACCGTACGAGCGGCGTCGCACCGGCGTTCGACCGGCGTCGAGTAGTCGACGTAGGGGCGACCGGTCGAGTCGGCGAACGAGTACCCACCGGCGGCGAACCACATGATCGCGCCGTCGATGCCCGACGCATCGGTGGCCGACCAGGTGACCGTCACCGCCTCGCCCACCCGGACGGGGCCGGAGAGCCGAATGTCGGAGAACGCCGGCGGCGAGCTGTCGGCGTTGGCGCCCTCGATGCGGAAGGACGCCCAGTCGGAGAACGTGGCGTTGCCGAAGAAGTCGGTGGCCACGACCTGAGCGGAGTAGTCCGTCGCCACGGCGTCGGCCGGGAAGGTGCACGACAGGCTCCACTGCCCGTCGAAGACGGTCCCCGAGACCAGGGTGGCCGACTGCCCGAAGCCGCACCCCGTGTAGATGCCGGGGGCCCAGCCCACGGAGAGCCCGGAATGCTGCACACCGGCCGGGTCGAGGAGGCGCCACGAGAAGGTGACGGTCGATCCCGCTGCGACGACGGCAGGGACCGAGAACCCGGAGATGACGGGGCCCGAACCGTCGACGGTGCAAGTCCCGACGACACGGTCGCCGGTCTGACACGCGTTGTTCCCGGACCCGGGATCGAGGACGTCCTGGCCGTCACCGCCGGCGAGGCGGTCGTTGCCCACACCCCCTGCCAGCGCGTCGTCACCGGCGCCACCCGTCACCGCATCGTTCCCCGCGCCGCCCGAGATGGCGTTGGCTCCGCCATCGCCGACCAGCACGTCGTCGGCCGGACCTCCGGTGAGGTTCTCGTCGCCGGTCAGGGTGTCGGTCCCCTGCCCCGTCGCCGTGCCGGCGGCGAGATCGGCGCGGATCGGCGCCGAAGCCGACGCGAAGTCGGCCGCGTCGGTCCCGGCTCCGCCGTCGATCCGATCGTTGCCGAGTCCACCGGCCAGCACGTCGGCACCGTCGCTGCCCGAGAGCTGGTCGTTGCCGTCGGCGCCGATCAAGCGGTCGTTTCCGACGCTGCCATCGACGGTGTCGTTGCCTGGGCCGCCGTCGATCGAGTCGTTGCCGGGCCCGCCCAGGAGGAGGTCGTTTCCACCGAGGCCCGAGATCGAGTCGTTGCCGCCGAGGCCGCAGATGACGTCGGCGCCGGCCGTTCCCCGGATCGTGTCGTTGGCGGCGGTCCCGGTGATCGTGCAGCGGACCCCGGACGTCTGCGCGCCGGCTGCGGGGGCGGCCACCACGAGCCCCGCCGCGGCCGCTGCGATGGCCATGACGATGGCGACGCCCCGCGCCTTCCCGAGCCTCATGACCGAT
>JAFMJM010000057.1 GCA_017853455.1 Acidimicrobiia bacterium
GCCAGGTCCTTCGCGCAGGCGTCGATGATGGCGTTGCGGGCCTTGCTGGCGTCGAGGGCCGAGTCGAACACGTCGACCACGACCTTGCGCCCGGCGATGCCGCCGACGGAGTTCTGGTACTTCGCCCACCCGAGCACGCCGTTGACCGAGCCCTGGAACAGGCCCGGTGCGAGCGACGAACCGGTGTCGGCGATGACCGCCACGTGCACCTCGGTCGGCGTCACCCCGACGTCGGACGCCTGCAGCGCCTCCTTGGTGTCGGCCGCCCCGGCGACGCCGGCCGAGACCGTCGCCCCCACGATCGCCAGCACCGCCACCAACGTGATCCAGCGGAATCGCCGCACGCCCCACCCCTTCCTGATCCGGGATCGTCCCCGGTCGAGACCCAGGCCCCCCCTGTGGTCGCGGCGACATTGTGCCCCCGATCGGCCGCCGGTGCAATCCCCCGATTCGGCGTGACCCGGACACCCCATCCGGGTTACCCTGCCGCCGGGATGGGACGAGACGCCAGCGCCACCCGGGAGCGGCTCATCGAGGCCGGGACCCGCCTGTTCGCCGAGCACGGGATCGACGCGGTCCGGGTGCGGGAGATCAACACCGAGGCGGGTCAGCGCAACTCGTCGGCGCTCCACTACCACTTCGGATCCCGGGAGGGGCTCCTGCAGGCGATCCTGGCCGAGCACCGGGAGCCCGTGGAGCGCTACCGGACCGAGCTCCTCGACGCCCTCGAGCGCGAGGGTCGCACCGACGACCTCCGGGCCCTGGTCGCCACCATGGTCCTGCCCCTGATGGCCGAGCTCTCCACCGAGTCCGGCCGGGCGTACCTGCGGATCATCCCCCAGTACATCGGGCGCTACAGCCCGTCGTTCTCCAAGCTCCCCAAGTCGTACGGACCCGACGGGATCCGGCGCACGGTCGCCCTCGCCGTCGCCTGCCTCGGCCACCTCCCGGACGACGAGCGCGAGACTCGCGTCGACCTCACCATGGAGTACGTCACCTATGCAGTGGCCCGCCGGGCCCGCGACATCGACGAGGGGGTCCCGCTGCGCCTGCCGGAGGAGCGCTTCGTCAGCGCCGTGCTCGACCTCGCCGTCGGCGGGCTCGGGTCGGCCGTCACCTTCGACGCCCCGCCGGGGCACCTGCCCGCCGGGGTGACCGGCCAGTATCCGCCCACCGACTGACCCCCACGCCCGGAGCGCCCCACCCATGGACCCCACCGACCTCGTCAACGCCCGCGTCGACCGGCTGCTCGCCGAGCACACGCCGGGCAACACCATCGAGTTCAAGGGGGCCATGTACGACCTGGGCCTCTCGAACGTGTCGTTCCCCGAGGGCTTCGGCGGGCTGGGGATCTCGCCCGCCCACCAGCGCCTCGTCACCGACCGGGTCGTCGCCGCCGGCGGGCCGGTCCCGCTCGTGAGCATCGGGCTCGGCATGGGCGCCCCCACGGTCGCCGAGCACGGCACCGACGCGCAGAAGGCCAAGTGGCTGCGCCCGCTGTTCACCGGCGAGGAGATCTGGTGCCAGCTGTTCTCCGAGCCCGGCGCCGGGTCCGACGTCGCCAGCCTGTCGACCTCGGCCGTACGTGACGGCGACGAGTGGGTCGTCAACGGCCAGAAGGTCTGGACGAGCCTCGCGCACGAGGCGCGCTGGGGGATGCTGGTGTGTCGCACCGATCCCGACGTGCCGAAGCACCGGGGCCTCACCTACTTCATCTGCGACCTCCACGCCCCCGGCGTCGAAGTGCGCCCGCTGCGTCAGATGACCGGCCAGGCCGAGTTCAACGAGGTGTACCTCACCGACGTCCGGATCCCCGACGCGCACCGCATCGGTGACGTCGGCGACGGGTGGCGGATCGCGCTGACCACCCTGATGAACGAGCGGGTCGCCATCGGCGGCTCGAGCTTCGCCCGCAAGTCGCCCGCCGACTGGGCGCTCGAGCTCTACGCCGAGCACGGCGAGGGCAACCCGGTGCTGCGCGACGAGGTCACCAAGGCCTGGATCAAGCAGCGGGTGCTGAGCCTCACCGTGCGCCGGGCCGCGGCCGCCGCCTCCGTCGGCACCCCCGGTCCCGAGGGCTCCGTCGCCAAGCTCCTCGCCGCCGAGACCAACAAGTCGGTCTACTCCCTGTGCGTCGATCTGCTCGGCCCCGCCGGGATGCTCTACCCCAACGGGTACGACATGCAGCGCGTCTCCGACCACTCCGTGTACTCCAACGTCCAGGAGTGGTTCCTGCGCTGTCGGGCGAACTCGATCGAGGGCGGGACCTCCGAGGTGATGCGCAACATCCTGGGCGAGCGGGTGCTGGGCCTGCCGGGCGACGTGCGCGTCGACAAGGACGCCGCCTGGAAGGACGTCCCGCGCGGGTGAGCACCGACGCCGTCGCCGAGATCCTCGAGGTCGCCGACGACGTCACGCCCGAGGCCTTCGCGGGATACTGCGCGGAGCGGGGCTGGGGCGACGGCCTTCCTGTCGTCCCGCCGTCGCAGGCCCGGGTCGCCGCGATGCTCGACGCCTACGGCGGCGACCCCGACGAGGTCGTCGGGGTGGTCGCGCCCCGCGACGGCAGCGCGACCCCGCGCACCCTGGCCGCCAACGCCGTGATGGCCGGGTGCACACCCGACGTGCTCCCGGTCCTGGTCGCCGCCACCCGCGCCCTCACCCGCCCCGAGGTCAACCTGCGGGGCGTGCAGGCCACGACCCATCCGGTGGCGCCGCTGCTCGTGGTGCACGGCGAGGCGGTGACGCGCCACGGCTTCAATCCCGGCCTCGGCACCTTCGGGCCGGGCACCCGGGCCAACGCCACCGTCGGACGGGCGGTGCGCTTCGTCCTGATGCACGTCGGGGGCGGGCGACCCGGCGACGGCGACGCGGCCACCCAGGGACAGCCGTCGAAGTACACCTACTGCATCGCCGAGAACGCCGACGCCAGCCCGTGGCCCGCCTACCACCGCAGCCGCGGTGTCGACGCCCCGGCGGCGGTCACGGTCCACTGCGGCGAGAACCCCCACAACGTCCACGACATGGAGTCCGACGCCCCCGAGCGCATCCTCACCAAGGTGGCGTCGGTCATGACCACCCTCGGCGCGAACCACGCGCCGATCAGCCAGGGTGAGTACTTCGTCGTGCTGTGCCCCGAGCACGCCGCGACCGTCGCCCGGGCCGGGTGGGAGCGCAGCGACGTCAGCGGGTACCTCTTCCAGATGGCCCGCCTGCCCGCCGGGGTGTTCCACGCCGCGTTCGACTCGCGGGCCTGGGCGCCGTGGATGCACGCCGTGCACGACCCCGACGAGTTGCTGCCGATGACCGCCGAACCCGACCACGTGCGCGTGCTGGTCGCCGGCGGTGCGGGCAAGCACTCCTGTGTGGTGCCGTCGTGGGGCATGACCCGCAGCGTGACCGTCCCGGTCGAGTACCCGGGCGACCGCGGGGGTTCCGCCTGATGCGCCTCGTCGACCCGGCCGGGGCCGTCGCACCGCCCGCCGTCGGGCTGGCGCCGGGCCTGCCGGTCCTGGCCGGACGCCGCATCGCGGTGCTCGACAACGGCAAGCCCCACGCCCGCCTGCTCCTGACCACCCTCGCCGAGCGGCTGGCCGCCCGCACCGACGCCCGGGTGACCCTGGTGGTGGCCAAGGGCACCGCCGCCACCCCCGCCGAGCCCGACATCCTGCGCCAGCTCGCCGCCGCCGACCTGGTCGTGACCGGGTCGGCCGACTGAGGGTCGTGCACGTCGTGGAGTGTCCACGACCTCGGGCAACTCGAAGCACAGGGCGTCCCGACGGTGGTGGTCGCGACCACGGCCTTCGCCGCGCTGACCCGCGCCGTGGCCGAGCGGGCGCACCTGCCCGACGCGCGGATCGTCGTGGTCGAGCACCCGCTCGGCGGGATCACCGAGGCCGAGGTCGTCGACCGGGCGGTGTCGGTCGTCGAGGACACCATCGCCGCGCTCGCCCGCTGAGCGCCGCGCCGACCGGAGGAGTCACATGAGAGCCGTCCGCAACACCCCCGACGGCATCGCCGTCGTCGAGGTCGACCCGGTCGACCCCGGTCCCGACGAGGTCGGCGTCACCGTCGCCGCCGGGAGCCTCTGTGGCTCCGACCTCCACCTGCTCACCTGGGGTCCGAGCCCGTTCACGGTGGGGCACGAGGTGGCGGGCACCCTGCCCGACGGGACCACCGTGGCGGTCGACCCCAACCGGGCGTGCGGCACCTGCCTGCACTGCACCGGTGGTCGGCCCCAGCTCTGCACCGACAATCGGATCCTCGGGGTCTCCGTCGACGGTGGCCTCGCGGAGACCGTGGTCTGCGACCGCCGCTCGGTCGTCACCCTGCCGGCGGGGCTCGCACCCGGCGACGCCTGCCTGGTCGAGCCGCTGGCGGTGTCGATTCACGGCCTGGCCCTGGCCGACGCCACCGCCGGGATGCGCGTGGCGGTGGTGGGCGGCGGCAGCATCGGGCTGACCGCCGTCGCCGCCGCGGTCGACCTCGGGTGCACCGTGTCCCTCGAGGCCCGCCATCCCCACCAGGCCGCGGCCGGCGAACGCCTCGGCGCGACCGGCGTCACGGGCGGTGCGTTCGACCTCGTGGTCGACGCCGCCGGGACCCAGAGCTCGGTCGACCGGTCGTTCGACCTCGTCGCCCCCGGCGGCCAGGTGGTGATGCTCTCCACCGCCTGGGACCCGATCACGCTTCCCGGTCTCGCCGCCGGGATGAAGGAGGTCACCTGCCGCTGGTCGTCGATGACCGGCCACCACCACGGCGAGCGCGACCTCGACCGCTCGGCCGGGCTGTTGGCCCGCCGTCCCGAGATCGCCGCGACCCTGATCACCCACCGGTTCCCGCTCACCGACGCGGCGGAGGCGTTCCGGGTCGCGGCCGACCGCGGCGCCGGGAGCATCAAGGTGGTGGTCGAGCCGTGATCGACCTCGGGCTCACCGGCCGGACCGCCCTCGTGACGGGCGGGGCGATCGGCATCGGCCTCGGGATCGCCGAATGGCTGGCGCAGGCGGGCTGCGCCGTGGCGCTCGTCGACCGCGACCCCGACGCGCTGGCCGCCGCGGCGACCGTCGTGGCGGCCCACGGCACCGCCGTCCACACCGTGGTCGCCGACCTGCGCGTGCCCGACGCCGCCGTGGCGATGGTCGACGACGTCGTCGCCACGCTCGGCGGGCTCGACGTGGCGGTCAACAACGTCGGGTCGCTCGGTGGACGCACCCCGACCCGGTTCCTCGACGCCACCCCCGACGACCTGGCCGGGATCGTCGAGCAGAACCTGCTCGTCACCACCTGGTCGTGCCACGCCGAGGCCCGCCGGATGGTCGACGACGGCACCGCCGGCGTGATCGTCAACGTGAGCAGCGGCGAGTCGACCCGCCCGTCGGTGACCATGCCGACCTACGGCGCCGCCAAGGCCGCGATCAACCACCTCACCGCGACCCTCGCGGTCGATCTGGCGCCGCACGGCATCCGGGTCCTGGCCGTGGCGCCGGGCACGACGCTGACCCCGGTGGTGCGTGCCGCCTTCGACGACGCGACCGTCGCCCGGTACGAGGCGGCCCACCCCCTCGGTCGCCTGAGCGAGCCCGCCGACCTCGGCCGCCTCGTCGTGGCCCTGGCCTCCGATCTCGGGCGGGCCGTCACGGGCCAGGTGGTGTTCGGCGACAACGGTGCCCACCTGTCGCGCAACCGGCCCACGTGACGTCGGGGCCAATAGGCTCCGGCCCATGACGACCTCCGCCCTCCCCGACGCCCCCACCGGTCTCGACGCCGGCCTCGACGCCGTGCGCGTCTTCCTCGGCCCCGACGGCGCCGACGTCACCCCCACGGCCTGGGACGGCGGCGCCGGTCGCCTCGCGCTGCGCCTCGAGCTCGAGGGCGCCGAGTGCCCCGAGTGCGTGATCCCCCAGCCGATGCTCGGTGAGCTCATGCTCACCGCGATCCAGGAGCACGCGCCGGCCGTGCAGGTGGTCGACCTCGACGACCCCCGCGGCGAGGGCTGACCCGGTGCCGGCCGCCGACCCGACCGACCAGTCCTTCGCCGGCGCCGTCGCGATCGTCACCGGTGCCGCGTCGGGCATCGGCGCGGCGAGCGCCCGCCATCTCCGCCGCCTCGGAGCGACCGTGATCGCCACCGACGTGGCGGCCGATGCGCTGCGCGCCGTGGCCGACGACTGCGGGGCGACCGCCCGGGTGCTCGACGTCGCCGACCCCGCGGCCTGGTCCGCTCTGATCGACGAGACCGTCGCCGAGCACGGTGGCGTCGACCACGCCCACCTCAACGCCGGGATCTTCACCCGGCCGCACCCCTACGCGGTCCGCGACGTCACGGTCGCCGACTACCGGCGGGTGATGGGCGTCAACCTCGACGGCATGGTGCTGCCCGTGCTGGCGCTCGCGCCGGTGATCGGCCCGCGCGGCGGCTCGATCGTCTGCACGGCGTCGCTCGCCGGACTCGGCCCGTACTACGACGACCCGTTCTACGCCGCGACCAAGCACGCCGTGGTGGCGTTCGTCCGCAGTGCGGCTCCCCAGTTGGCGGCCGAGGGTCTCCGCCTGCACGCGATCTGCCCGGGCGGCGTCCGGACCGGCCTGATCTCCGACTGGGTCCAGGATCGCATCGACGCCCGGTCCACCACCATGCTCGACCCGGCCGAGGTGGCCGAGGCCGTCGCCGCGATGCTCGCCGACCCGGGCACCGGCTCGGTGCGCACGATCGTCGCCGGGCGCGGCCTCGTCGAGTACGACTTCGACCGCGGCGTCATGCCCGCCGCCGACTGACCCCCCGACCGGTCCCGACCCCCGTGGCCCCCCTCGACAAGGTCGTCGCGGTGGTCCACGGCGACGTGCCCCGGGGCCCGGCGGCGGTTCCCGACGAGGCCGTCCGGTGGGCGGTCTACCGACCCCACCCCACCGAGGCGGCCGCCGGCACCCGCGCCGGCGTGACCGTCGTGCACGCCTGGGTCGAGCCGGGCACTCCGATCGACCCGCGGGCGTGGACCGTCGCCCCGGTCGACGCCTGGCTCGTCGACGAGTGGGTCGCCCCGGACCGCCCTGGTGACCCGTGGGGTCCCGCGCCGACCGCCGGCGTGCCGACGCCGGGCGTGGTCCACCTCCCGACCGTGGTGCGCCGCGCCGACCTCACCCACGCCGCCATGGTCCACCACTGGCGGACCGTCCACGCACCGCTCGTGGCGGTCCACAACCCTGGCGTGGCGCGCTACGTCCAGAACGTGGTGCGCGCGCCCCTGACGCCCGCCGCCCCGGCCGTCGACGGCTCGGCGCAACTCCACTTCCGCACCGTCGCCGACTTCCGCGAGCGCTTCCACGACTCGGAGGCGGGACGGCGGGTGGTGGCCGACGACGTCGCCGCGTTCCTCGAGCGCGGGGCTGGCTGGCGGATCCTCGCCGAAGAGACCTGGGAGCGCCCGTGACCACCCCCGACACCCCCGACGAGACGATCGCCCGCAAGCAGGCGCTCGCCGACGTGGTGCGCCGCCTCGTCGAGTCCACCGCCCTCGCCGACGCCGCGTCGACGGACCCCGCCGACCTCGAGGCCGTCACCGCCGACCTGGCGGCGGCCGCCGACCGCATGGCCGCCTGGCCGTCGCTGCACGCGACCGGCCTGGCGATGGCTCCCGGCCTCCAGGGCACCCTGCTGGAGCGCAGCGGCATCGCCGGGCGGTCCAACCCGCTCGCCGCCCCGGTCCAGTGGGAGACCGGCCCCGACGGCGTGACCCGCGGCCACGCCGTGTTCGGGCCGGCCTACGAGGGACCCCCGGGCTGCGTGCACGGCGGCTTCGTGGCGGCGGCCTTCGACGACCTCCTCGGCAGCGCCCAGACCGCGTCGGGCTCCGCCGGGTACACCGGCACCCTCACGGTCCGGATGATCCGGCCCACCCCGCTCGGGAAGCGCATCGACTACGAGGCCGCGGTCGACCGCGTCGAGGGACGCAAGATCCACGTGTGGGGTACCGCCGACTGCGGGGGCGAGCGCCTCGCCGAGGCCGGGATCGTGTTCATCGCCCCCGCCGACGGCATGTACCGCCGCTGAGGCCGCCCGGGTCAGTTGTTCAGGTCGGGCAGCGTGATGTCGGAGAGCAGGCAGCCCATGCTGGCGCCGAGCACGACCTTGAGCGCCTTGCCGAACGACTTGCCGGCCTTGCCCAGCGACAGGAGCGCGCCCATCTGGGTCTTCGACTTGCCGGCCGTCACGTAGAGCTTGCCGAGCGTCTTCATGCCCGCCGCCAACTTCTTGTCGCTGATCTGGTCGGCGGCGTCGGCGTAGGCGTTGCCGATGGCGGTCAACTGGGCCCGGTCGTAGCCCGAGGTGTCGCCGGACACCGGGGTGTCGGTGTTGACCTGCGTGATCACCGCGCAGTCGGCGGCCGAGTAGGTCTTCTCCGACGGCGCGGCGGCGCCGGCCGGCGCGACGAAGGCGGCGAGCGAGCCGGTGAGGCTCACGGCCAGGATCGCGACTGCGGTCAGGGTTCGACGGGCCATGGCGGTCTCCTCGCTCGGGCTCCGGTCCGCTCCGGGCCTGGCCCGAGCGTACCTAGGGAACCGGGCGCCAGAAGGGAACACCGGTGTCGTCGTCGGCGACCCCGAACCACACCTCGACCGGGGTGCCGATCGCCACGAGGTCGGGGTCCACGCCGGGCATCGATCCGAACACCAGCGGCCCCTCGGCGAGCTCCACCATGGCGACCACGTAGGGCAGTTCGGCCTTGAACGCCGGCATGCCCTGCTGGCGGATGACCGTGAACGTGTGGACCACTCCCCGCCCGGTGGTCTCCAACCAGACCGGATCGGCACCGCAGGCCGTGCACAGCGCCCGGGGGTACCACTGCCGGTGCCCGCACGTCGGGCACTCCTGGATCAGGAGGCGCCCCTCGCGGGCGGCCTTCCAGTAGGGCCCGTTGACGGCGTCGAGCCCGGGGAGCGGCTTGGCCCACTCCCCCACGTCGACGACCTCGCCCACGGCCGGACCCGCTCCTGCACCTGCGCTCACGGGGCCTCCTTCCCGAGCAGCACCGCACCGATGGCCGACAGCCAGCCGCCCGACCCGGCGGCGATGGCCACCTCGCAGTCGGGCACCTGGGCCGCACCACCCTGACCGCGCAGCTGGCGCACGGCCTCGACGATCAAGAAGATGCCGCGCATCCCGGGGTGACACGACGACAGCCCGCCACCGTCCGTGTTCATCGGCCACTTCCCGCCGCGCTTGAGATTCCCCTCGGCCACGAACGGGCCGCCCTCGCCCTTGCCGACGAATCCGAGCGACTCCAGCAGGATCAGGCAGGTGATGGTGAACGAGTCGTAGAACATCAGCAGGTCGACGTCGTCGTGGGTCAGCCCGGCCTGCCCGAACACGATCGGAGCGATCTTCTCGCCCGCACAGGTGGTGAAGTCGGTCTGCTGGCACACGTTCCAGTGCGTCATCGCCGCCGCGGCGCCCAGCACGTAGACCGGCGCCTGGGGCAGGTCCTTCGCCCGCTCGGCCGTCGTCATGACGAACGCACCACCGCCGTCGGTGATGGCGCAGCAGTCGAGCATGTGGAGCGGGTCGGCGATCATCTTCGACGCCAGCACGTCGTCGACGGTGATCGGGTCGCGGTACATGGCGTTCGGGTTGAGGGCGGCGAACTCGCGCACTCCGACCGCGATCTCGGCGAGTTGCTCCGAGGTGGTGCCGTACTCGTGCATGTGGCGCCGGGCGTGCATCGCGTACGACCCGACCAGCGAGTTGCCGTACGGCGCCTCGTAGCCCATCGGCCCGGCGATGCGCGACGGCCCCCGGTGCATGCCCCCGGTCCCGAGCGCTCGGCCCATGCGCGACAGCTGGTTCGAGCCGTAGGTGACGAGCGCGGTGTCGCAGAGACCGGTGCGGATGGCCGACGCCAGGTGCTGGACGTGGAACTCGAACGACGAGCCGCCGGTCATCGTGCCGTCGAGGTAGCGGTGGTCGATGCCGAGGTACTCGGCCATGGCGATGGCGCCGTCGACCATGTCGCCACCGCCGCTGCCGCCGGCGTTGACGTAGCCGTCGATCGACGACTTGTCGATGCCGGCGTCGGCGATGGCCCGCTGGGCGGCCAGCACGTGGTGCTGCACGCCGTCGAGGTGGGGCGCCCTGGGGAAGTCGGAGAGCCCGATCCCCACGATCACCGGTGTGCGGTCGGCCACGTCGCTCCCCCTGGTCCGGACCCCCGACCGGTCGGTCCCGGTCGACCGCTGCAGTCAAGCAGGCCGGGCGGTCGTCGCACTAGGTTCCGGGCATGGCACGAGACCTCAAGCTCGGACTGCAGTTCGGCTACTGGACCGCCCAGCCCCGCAGCGCCCGCTCGCTGATCGAGCTCGCCGTGGCGGCCGAGGACGCCGGCTTCGACTCCGTCTGGACGGGCGAGTCCTGGAGCTCCGACGCCTTCTCCCCGCTCGCCGCCGTCGCCGGAGCCACCTCCCGGGTGCGGCTCTGCACCGGCATCGCCCAGATCGCGGCCCGCACCCCCACCGCCATGGCCATGCACGCCATGACCCTCGACGGATTGTCCGAGGGCCGGGCCGCGGTGGGCATCGGCGTGAGCGGCCCGCAGGTGGTCGAGGGCTGGTACGGCCGGCCGTTCGCGCAGCCGCTCGCCCGCACCCGCGAGTACGTCGGCATCGTCCGCGACGCGCTGCGTCGGGAGGTCCCGGTGGCGTCGCCCGGGCCGCACTACCCCCTCCCCTACACCGGCGAGGGCGCGATCGGGCTCGGCAAGCCGCTCAAGATGATCACCCACCCGCTGCGGGCCGACGTGCCGATCTACCTCGGTGCCGAGGGCCCGAAGAACGTCGCCCTGGCGTTCGAGATCGCCGACGGCTGGGTGCCGCTCTACTGGTCGCCCTACCGCCCCGACGCCTACGCCGTGCCCGCCGACGTCGATCCCGGCTTCGAGATCGCCGTCAACGTGTCGGTCGTGGTCGACGACGACGTCGCCAACGCCCTCTGGCCCATCAAGGCCACCCTGGGCTTCTACATCGGCGGGATGGGTGCCAAGACGAAGAACTTCCACACCGAGCTCATGGCCCGGATGGGGTTCGAGGAGGAGGCCCACCGCATCCAGGACCTCTTCTTCGAGGGCAAGCGCGACGAGGCCATCATGGCGGTGCCCGACGAGTTCGCCGACGAGATCTCGCTGGTCGGACCGAAGGAGCGGATCGCCGAGCGCATCGAGGCGTGGCGCGACTCGCCGGTCACCACCCTGCTCGTCGGCGGGACCTCCCCCGACACCATGCGGTTCCTCGCCGACCTCACCCGCTGACGCCACCCCCGCCGTCGCCGGTCCGCGCCCCGGCGAACGCCGCCTCGAGCGCGGCGACGTCGAGCCGGGACATCGTCTCGATCACCGCCTGGACCGCACCCGACTCGGCGGCGTTGCCGGCGGCGAGACGCTCCAGGAGACCGGCGGGCACGACCTGCCACGAGAGCCCGTACCGGTCGGTGCACCAGCCGCACACCCCCTCCTCGCCGCCGTCGGTCAGGGCGTCCCAGACCCGGTCGAGCTCGGCCTGGTCGTCGCACTCCGCGCACAGCGAGAACGCCTCGTCGAAGGTGAACTCCGGGCCGCCGTTGATGGCGGTGACCGCCGTGCCGGCCAGCTCGAAGGTCACGGTGAGCACCTCGCCGGCGGGGCGACGGGCGCCGTCTCCGTAGCGGGTGATCCGGGTGATGCGGGCGTCGGGGAACACCGAGCAGTAGAACTCGGCGGCCTCGAGGGCCTCGGTGTCGAACCAGAGGTTGGGGACGATGCGCATCCCCGCATCCTGCCCGCCCGCCCGGGTCCCGTCCCCCGCCGGCCGGGCACTCGCCCGGGCCCGGGTGTCTGGCCTAGCCTCCCGGCGTGGAATTCAACCTGGCCGACATGTTCGAGCTCGCGGTCGACGCCTTCCCCGACCGCGAGTACCTCGTCGCCGAGGGGAAGCGGCGCACCTACGGCGAGATGGAGGCTCGGGCCAACCGGCTCGCCCACCACCTCGCGGCCCAGGGCATCGGCCCCGGCGACCACGTGGGCATCTACGCCTACAACTCGGTGGAGTGGGTCGAGATCCTGTGGGCGGTGTTCAAGATCCGCGCCGTGTGGGTCAACATCAACTACCGCTACG
>JAFMJM010000058.1 GCA_017853455.1 Acidimicrobiia bacterium
AGGGCTACGCCGCCGCCGAGCGGTTGCGGGCGTCGTCCCACCCGACGGCCCGCGGCAAGGCCGCCGCCCGGCAGATCGACGCCACGCTGGTGGTCCTCGACCGCCAGATCGCGGCCTTCGCCGACCTGCGCGGGCCACGCGACACCGATCGCCTCCTCGCCCGGACGGTCTCGGCGTTGCGCACCGCCTCGTCGGGGTTGCGCGACCTGCGGTCGGCGACGATCCGCGACGGGAGCTCCGTCGACGGGGCCGTCGCCGCCCACCCGGCCCTGGTCCGGCGCATCAACGCCGCCTCGACCACCGCGGCCGACGACCTCGTCCGCCTCGGGTTCCTCGGCTGCGTCGCGGCGCAGGGAGACCCGCAGACGACGACCCCCTGAGCCGACGGCTGCGGTCATCCCCCCATCCCGGCGCACCTATCCTCCTCCGGTGGGCCACGAACGTCTCTCGGTGACCGACACGACGTTCCTCCACCTGGACGCGCCGGCGACGCCGATGAACATGGGGGCGGTCCTGATCTTCGAGGGCGGTCCGTTGCTCGACGATGCCGGTCGGTTGCGGATGGACCTCGTGCGTCGGGCGGCGGCGTCCGTGGTGCCCGGGCGTCCCCGCAACCGGCAACGGCCGATGCCCGTCCCGTTCGGTCTGGGTCGGCCGGTGTGGGTCGACGACCCCGATTTCGACCTCGACGA
Organism: Acidimicrobiia bacterium; assembly: GCA_017853455.1. Taxonomy (GTDB): domain Bacteria; phylum Actinomycetota; class Acidimicrobiia; order IMCC26256; family PALSA-555; genus CAIUKV01. The sequence goes on from JAFMJM010000058.1 coordinate 693, forward strand.
CCACATGGACGCCGTCACGCTCGCCGAGCCGACGCGCGAGGCACTGTTCTCGATGGTCGCCGAGTGGATCACCACGCCGTTCGAGCGCACCCGACCCCTCTGGTCCTACCGGTTCGTCGACGGCCTGCCCGACGGCCAGGTGGCGGTGGTCGCCCGGGTGCACCACGCGCACCGGGACGGCGGGAGCGCCCTGGCGTCGTTCGAGGCGATGTTCTCGCTCACGCCCGACGTGCCCGAGTTCCCGACGCCCGAGCCCTGGACGCCGGCACCGCTTCCGTCGCGGTCGGCGCTGATGGGTGGGGCCCTCTCCCACCAGGGTCGCCACGCCGCGAAGGTGGCGCGCATCGCCGGGCGGGCCGTCCGGAGTCCCCGCCGCGCCGCCGTCCGCGGCCGTCGGATGCTCGCCGCCGTGGGTCCGTTCGTGGGGAAGACCCGTCCCGTCCCCCGGCTGTCCTTCAACCGCCCGGCGGGTGCCCGACGGAGGCTGGCCACGGCCGTCCTCCCCCTCGACGACTGCAAGGCGGTGCGGGCGGCGTTCGGCTGCACGGTCAACGACGTGCTGGTCGCGGCCGTGGCGGGCGGGGTCCGTCGGCTGCTGGTCGCCCGGGGTGAGTGCAGCCCGGCGGTCGGGGTCACCGTGATGTGCCCGGTCTCGAACCGGGCGGCGGGCGACGCGTCGGCCGGCAACCAGTCGACCGCGCTGACGGTCACCGTGCAGGTGGCGGAGCCCGACCCCGTGGCGCGTCTGCGGCAGGTCCACGCGGAGACGAGCCGGGCGAAGGACGACGACCAGGCCGCCGACATGGCCTTCCTCGTGGAGCTGAGTGACTTCGTCGTCCCGGTGATGCTCCGCGGCGCGGTCCGCAAGGTCCACGGCCAGCAGGGCTACAACCTCAGCGTGTCGAACCTGGCGGGTCCACCTGTCCCGCTCTGGCTGCTCGGGGCCCGACTCCGGGAGATCTATCCGTTCGCCCCGCTCATCGGGCCCACCGGGGTCTCGGTGACCGCCTTGAGCCACTCCGGCTCGCTGTTCGTGGGGTTCAACGCCTGCGCCGAGGCCCTGCCCGATCTCGACGTGCTCACCGCCGGGGTCGTGGCCGAGTTGGCCGAGTTGGTGGCCCGTGCCGGAGCGGACGGTCCGGCGTAGCCTGCCCGTCGTGGGCGCGCACGACCGTCTCTCGGGACTCGACGCCGGCTTCCTCGCCCTCGAGCGGGTCGAGACGCCGATGCACATCGGCTCGCTGGTGGTGCTGGAGGGCGCCCCGTTCTTCGACGCCGGGGGCCGGTTCCGGCTGGCCGACGTCCGGAACCTGGTGGCGTCGCGGTTGCACCGGATCCCGCGGTTCCGGCAACGGCCGATGGCGGTCCCGCTCGACCTCGGTCGGCCGGTCTGGGTCGACGACGGGCGCTTCGACATCGGCTACCACGTGCGCCTCACCGCGTTGCCCGCCCCGGGTGACCACCACCAGCTCGAGGCGCTGTTCGAGCGGGTGCAGGCACAGATGCTCGACCGCAGCCGTCCGCTCTGGGAACTGTGGTTCGTCGAGGGGCTGGTCGGTGGTGAGGTGGGGTTGATCCTGAAGACCCACCACGCCCTCGTCGACGGCATCTCGGGCGTCGACGTCGCGACGGTGCTGTTCGACCTCGAACCCGATCCGCCGGCGACCGTCCCGCCCGACTGGCTGCCCCGCCCACCGCCCACCCCGGTCCGGCTCCTCGCCGACACCGTCGCCGAGGACGTCGCGGCGATGGCGCACGTCGGCCGGGTCGTGGCCGGTGCCGTGCAGTTCCCGCAGCGGGCCGCCGCCCGCCTGGGTGAGGTGGCACGCGGCGTGGCCACCGTCGCCGAGGACCGTCTGTTCGCGCCGCGCCTCAGCATCAACCGTCCGGTGGGTCGCAACCGCCGCTTCCGGGGTGTGCGCATCCCGCTCGCCGACGTCAAGGAGGTGCGCGCGGCGTTCGGCGGCACCGTCAACGACGTCGTCCTGGCCGGGGTGTCCGGAGGTCTGGCGCGACTGCTGACGGCGCGGGGCGAACTGCGGGACGACACCGTCCTCAAGGTGTGCTGTCCGGTGTCGGTGCGCGCCGACGACGAGCACCTGGCGCTCGGCAACAAGGTGAGCGCCCTGATCGTGCCGGTGGCGGTCGGCGATCCCGATCCGGTCGGACGGCTGGCGTCGGTGCGCGCCACGACCGAGGGACTCAAGGAGCGGCGCCAGGCCGTGGGCGCGTCGGCCCTGGTGGGGCTGACCGACTTCATGGCGCCGACGCTGCTGCACCTCGGGGCGCGGCTGGCGCACCGCCAGTCGTTCTTCAACGTGATCTGCACCAACGTGCCGGGTCCGCAGATCCCGCTCTACTGCCTCGGCGCTCGGGTCCGCGAGGCCTACCCGATGGTGCCGTTGTCTCGGAACCTCGGTGTGGGGATCGCGATCCTCAGCTACTGCGGGTCCCTGCACGTCGGGGTGCTGGCCGACCGCGATGCGGTCGACGACGTCGACGTCCTGGCCGACGGCATCGCCGCGGCCTTCGCCGAGCTGCGTGACGCGGCCCGCGTGGCCTCCGGGCCTCCTTCCGGCCCGCCGGTATCCTCCCCGGCGTGAGCCACGCCCATTCCCACGGCCCGGCGACGCCCCGCCCGCCCAAGCAGGAGCAGGAGCCGGCGTCGGAGGAGGTGACCGAGGTCGCCCCCGGGGTGATCCGGATGCAGCTGCCGATCTGGATGCCGGGGCTCGGGCACGTCAACACCTACGGCCTGCTCGACGACCGCGGGCTCGCGGTGGTCGACCCGGGTCTGCCGGGTCCGTCGTCGTGGAAGGCCCTCAAGGCGCGCCTGCGCTCCGCGGGCTTCTCGATCGGCGACGTCCACACCGTGGTCGTCACCCACTCGCACCCCGACCACTTCGGTGGGGCGGGCCGCCTGCGCCGCGAGGCGGGGGCCGAGGTGATCGCCCACCGGGCGTTCACCACCTGGTCGATCGAAGAGTCGAAGCGGCGCAACCACCTGTCGTCGGAGCAGGAGGCGCTCGAGCTCGAGCGGGCCGCCGCGGCGGCCGCCGAGGCCCTCGACGTGTGGGACGACGAGATCCCCACGATCGACCACGTCGACGACTTCGCCGGTGACCCCCTGCGCGACGACCCCACCCCCGAGATGACGGCCAACGCGTCGCCGTGGGGCGGCGAGACCCCGTGGGGTGGGAGTCGGCATCCGATGCCCCCGCTGAGCCGGCGGCTCAAGATCAAGGCCCTGCGGTTCCTGTTCTCGCCGCCGACCCCCACCCGCCGGGTCCGTCACGCCGAGCGGGTGACCCTGGCCGGGCGCGAATGGGTCAGCGTGCACACGCCCGGTCACACGATCGACCACCTGTGCCTCTACGACCCGGAGCACGGCCTGCTGCTCTCCGGGGACCACGTCCTGCCGACGATCACCCCCCACATCTCGGGGGTGGGCAACGGGGCCGATGCCCTGCGCTCCTACATCCAGACCCTCGACCTCGTGGCCGCCCTCGACGGCGTGCGCCTCGGTCTGCCCGCCCACGGGCACCCCTTCACCGACGTGCCCGGGCGGGTCGCGGCCATCAAGGAGCACCACGAGGAGCGGATGGAGCTCCTCGCCGCGGCGTCGGTCGCCATCGGCCCGGCGACGGTCCAGGACCTCTCCCACGAGATCTTCCCGGCCAAGCACTGGGGGGTCATGGCCGAGAGCGAGACCTTCGCCCACCTCGAGCATCTCGTGGGCGAGGGCCGGGCCGAGTCCTGGACCGACCACGGACGGCTGCTCTACCGCGTCCGCGCGGCGTAGCGTCGGGGGACCGGACCACCGCGCCACCACGGGGAGGACCCCATGACCACCCGCCTCGAGGACGCCGAAGCGGTCGATCTGCTCCAGCAGATGATCCGCAACGCCTGCGTGAACGACGGCACCCCGGAGTCGGGCGCCGAGACCCGGAGCGTCGACCTGCTCCGGCAGTACCTCGGCTCGGGCGGCTTCGAGGTCGAGGAGTTCGAGCCCCAGCCGGGCCGGGCCAGCCTGCTCGCGAAGATCGAGGGCACCGACCCCACGGCGCCGACCCTCATGCTGATGGGGCACACCGACGTCGTGCCGGTCAACCCCGACGGGTGGTCGCGCGATCCGTTCGGCGCCGAGATCGTCGACGGCATGGTCTGGGGGCGCGGCGCGGTCGACATGCTCAACCTCACCGCCACGCAGGCCGTCGCCTTCAAGCGCCTGGCGGCGTCGGGATTCCGCCCCAAGGGCACCCTGCTCTACCTCGCGGTCGCCGACGAGGAGGCGTTGGGCACCTGGGGTGCGCACTGGCTCGTCGACCACGAACTCGACGCCGTGCGCGCCGACTACGTGCTGACCGAGTCGGGGGGCTTCCAGATGCCGACGCCCCACGGTCCGCGTCTGCCGGTGATGGTCGCCGAGAAGGGCACGTTCTGGTCGAAGATCCACGTGCACGGCACCCCGGGCCACGGCTCGCAGCCGTTCAACACCGACAACGCCCTGGTGCGGGCGGCCGAGGTCGTGCGCCGACTCGACGCCTACCGGCCCGAGGCGCAGATCGGCGACGTGTGGCGTCGCCACGTCGAGGCGATGGGCTACCCCGACGAGATGCGCGACGCCTTCCTCGACCCGTCGGCGATCCGCGACTTCTGCGCGACCCTGCCCACCGGGCTCGGTCGGCTGATCCACGCCTGCACCCACACGACCTTCACCCCGACGGTGGCGCACGGCGGCACCAAGACCAACGTGATCCCCGACCACGTCGAGCTCGAGGTCGACATCCGCACCCTGCCCGGCCAGTCGGGTGACGACATCCGGGCCATGCTGCGCGAGGCGCTCGGCGACCTCTACGACCAGGTGGAGATCGAGTCCAACGAGGATCTCTCGACCGCCTCGGCGATCGACACCCCGCTCTGGGACGCGCTGTCGCGGGTGTCGGGTCGGTTGGTCGCCGACTCGGCCCTGGTGCCGTTCCTGATGGTCGGCGGCACCGACAACCGGTACTTCCGCCGGTCGGGGGCCGTCGGCTACGGCTACGGCCTGTTCTCGAAGCGCCTGGGCTTCGAGGACTACGCGACCATGTTCCACGGCAACGACGAGCGGGTCGACGTGGAGTCGCTCGCCCTGTCGACCCTGCTCTGGCAGGCCGTGGCCGAGGAGGTCCTGGCGTGACGACCAGCGGAGCCCGCGACGCGATCCTGGCGCACGTGCGTCACTGGAACGCCATGGACAAGGACGCCTGGCTGGCGCTCTTCGCCGACGACGTCGAGTACGAGGACCCCCCGGGCACCGTGGCGAGCCGCGGGGTCGAGGTCATGTCGACCCACGCCTGGGACGGCTCGTTCACCGACCAGAAGCGCTGGATCCTCGAGCCGGTGAAGGTCGTCGAGTGCGGACGCGAGGCCCAGGTGTACATGCGCAACCACGGCGCCGTCGCCGGCACGCCGGTGTGCGTCGAGAGCATCGAATTGTGGCGGGTCGACGGGTCGGGGAAGGTCGACCTGATCCGGGCGTTCTGGGAGCCGCCGCAGGATCCGGCGGTGTACGCCCACCTGGCGCTCTCCACCTGGCAGGGCTGAGGATCACCCGACCCCGGCCCCGACCCCGGCTGCAGTGCCGGGGTGCCCGTCGGGGTCAGTCGTTGCGCTGCTCGCGCAGGAACTGCTCGAGCTCGCCGGCGATCTCGTCACCGGACGGGAGCTCGTCCCCCCAGTCGTCGTCGTCGAGCTCGTCGTCGTCGAAGTCGAGTTCGAGGTCGCCGGCGTCGTAGCGCGACTCGAGGCGGTCGACGTAGGCACGGATGTCGTCGTCGTCGACGGTGGCGGCGTCGACCTGCTCGCGCCAGCGATCGGCGGTGCGCGCGACGCGGGCCAGATCGAGGTCGAGGCCGACCAGCCGACCGAAGCGCTCGAGGATCGCCTGGCTCGCCGGTGGGTTGGGCGGGGCCGACACGTAGTGGGGGACCGGGGCCCACAGGGACACCGACGGCAGGCCCGCCTGGCGGCACCGGTCGTGGAGGACGCCGACGATGCCGGTGGGGCCCTCGTACCGCGACGGCTCGAGGTCGAGGCGCTCGACGAGGCCGGGATCGGTGGCGGTGCCCGTGACCCGGACGGGCCGGGTGTGGGGGACGTCGGCGAGCAGGGCGCCGAACGTGACGAGCAGCTCGGCGCCGACCGCGGCGTGCACGTCGAGGATCGCCGTGCAGAACGACCGCCACCGGTACGACGGCTCGACGCCCTGGACCACGACGAGGTCGCGTTCGGGGAAGCGGGCCACCCGGAAGGTGGTCTCGGGCCACGTGACCGACCGGGTCACGCCGTCGACCAGGTGGACCTGGGGCCGGCGGGCCTGGAAGTCGGTGTGCTCCTCGGGATCGATGTGGGCGACCTGCTCGCCGGCGCCGTGGCGCGCGAGCCACTGCGTGGCGAAGGTGGCGGCGTCGGCGGCGTCGTTCCAGCCCTCGAACGCGGCGACCACGACGGGGCGGTGCAACGCGGCGAACGGCGCGTCCCAGATGAGGCCGTCGGGCGTCGGTGCGTCCACCCCTCCACCCTAGGCGGCGGTCGATATCCTCCCGCCGTGGGGGAGCGACTGCTGCGTCTGACCGGTCCGCACCGGGTGCTCCTCCTCTCGGTCCTGGTCGGGGTCGTGGTCGGGTTCGTGGTCGCCGGCTTCGAGCAGGTGGTCGCCCACTGGCTCCTCGAGTGGACCCTCGGGCTGCCCGGGTGGCCGCGCGGGCTGGTGCCGGTGGTGGGCCTCGTGGTGGCGTGGGCGGCGCTGCGGTACCTCGGTCGCGGCGCCTCGCCCGCCACCGCCGACGAGTACCTCCACTCGTACCACGACCTCGACGGCGAGGTGGTGACGACGGTCGCGCCGGCGAAGGTCGTGGCGACGGCCGCCACCCTGGGCTCGGGGGCGGCGCTCGGCTTCGAGGGTCCCGCCATCTACCTGGGGTCGTTGGTGGGCGGGATCGCCGGACACCGGTTCCGCCGATTCATCGCCCCCCGCGACCGGCGCACGCTGCTCGTCGCCGGTGCGGCCGCGGGTGTGGCCGCGATCTTCAAGACTCCCGCCACGGGAGCGGTGTTCGCGCTCGAGGTGCCGTACCACGACGACACGGCGTCGCACGCGATCGGACCGGCGATCGTGGCGGCGGCGGCCGGGTACGTGGTGTACGCCGCGGTGTTCGGTTTCGCCCGGCTCTTCCCCATCACCGGCTCGTCGCCGATCCGGGCGACCGAGCTCGTGGGTGCCGCGGTGCTGGGGCTGGCCGCCGGCCTCGGGGCCCGGGGCTTCGCGTGGTGCACACGCTCCGCGAAGTGGGTCAACGCCCGAGTGGCGGCGGGGTGGCGCATCGCCGGCGCCGGGGTCGTCCTGGCCGGGCTCTCGTGGGCGACCTGGTGGGTCTACGACGCCCCGGTCTCGATGGGGTCCGGCAGCCTGGCCATCGCCTGGTCGACCGCACCGGGTCGGGCGGTCGGACTGTTGGTCCTCCTCGCGGTGATCCGGGTCGTCGCCACCACCGTGACGCTGGGCGGTGGTGGCGCCGGCGGCGTGTTCATCCCGCTGTTCGCCGAGGGCTGGCTGGTGGGGGCGGTCCTGGCCGTCGTCCTGCACGACCACTCGCTCGTGTATCCGGCCATCGGGGCGGCCGCGTTCCTCGGGGCGGGATACCGAGTGCCGATCGCGGCGGTGGTGTTCGTGGCGGAGAGCACGGGCCGCCCGGGGTTCATCGTCCCGGCGCTGGTGGCGACGGCGGTGGCGATGCTGGCGATGGGCACCTGGTCGGTCACGGCGCTCCAACGCAGGATGCGCCTCGACCGCATCGACCGCCTGATGGAGGAGACGGTGGGCGCGGCGACCGAGCCGGTCACGACGTGCGCCGTGGGTGATCCGGTCGCCGCCGCGCTCGCCCCGGACCGGGCGGTGGTGCTCTGCGCCGACGGGCGGTTCGTCCGGGTGCTCGACCGCGTTCGGTTGCGCGCTGCGCTCGCCGCCGACCCGGAGGCCCGGATCGCCGACGCTGCCGCTGCCGAGCCGACGGCCGGTGCGCCGGTCCCGCCCCAGACGACGCTGGGCGCCGCCCGCGATCTGCTCACCGGACCCGGTGCGCACGCGCTGGTTCCGGTCTGCGCCGAGGGCGTGTGCCTCGGCGTGGTGACGGCGGCGTCGATCCTGGCGCGGACCCGTCCGCCGGACGAGGTCGAGGGCTAGCCCCGGAGGGCGGCGATCGACGAGCGGTCGGCCTGGTCGAGCGCGACGTCGAGGAGCTGGGTGACGGCTTCGCCCATGCGGTCGAAGCCGTCACCGAGGGTGAGGCCCATCCGGAAGCGGGCGTTGATCCCCTCGAGGATGATCGCGAGTTTGTAGAAGGCGAACACGACGTAGAAGTCGAGGTCGGTGAGGTCGCGGCCGGTGGTCGTGCCGTACCGGGCGACGATCGCGTCGAGCGGCGGGAAGCCGGGGAGCCCGGCGGCTCCGCCGGTCGCGAGCACCCCGCCGTCACCCCACTGCTGCCAGTAGACGATGAACAGCCCGAGGTCGGTGAGGGGATCGCCGAGCGTCGACATCTCCCAGTCGAGGACTGCGACGATCCGTGGTCCCGCCGGCTCGAGCATCGTGTTCTCGAGGCGGTAGTCGCCGTGGACGACGGCGGCCGGGCCCGAGACCGGAAGGGCGGCGGCGAGGCGGCGGGCCAGCTCGTCGACCTGGGGCAGGTCACGGGTCCGGTTGGCCTCCCACTGCGTGCCCCACCGCGCCAGGTTGCGGGCGAGGAAGCCGTCGGGCCGACCGAAGTCGGCCAGGCCGACCGCCGCCGGGTCGAGGGAGTGGAGGCGGGCGAGGACGTCGACGAGCTCGTTCGACACGACGACGGCGTCGTCGGGGGAGAAGGCGGCGAGCTCGGCGGTGTCGCGCACGACCCGTCCGTCGACCTCGTCCATCACGTAGAAGGGTGCGCCGAGCACCGAGTCGTCGGTGCACAGGGCCCGCGTGACCGGCACGGGCACGGGTGAGCCGGCCAGGGCGTCCATCACCCGGAACTCGCGACCCATGTCGTGGGCGGTGGCGACGACGTGGCCGAGCGGCGGGCGCCGGACGACCCAACGGTGGGTGCCGTCGGTGACGCGGTAGGTGAGGTTCGAGCGACCACCCGCGATCAGGGACGCCTGCAGCGGTCCGGACACGCCGCCGACGTGGTCGGACATCCAGGTGGCGAGGGCGGGGAGGTCGAGGCCGTCGGGCGTGGGTTCCACGCCGACGAGCCTACGACCGTCGGGGGGAGGGCCTCGCGGTGGAGCGGTGGATCAGGCGACGCGGGGCTCGCGCGGGGCGACGGGCTGGCCGTTCCCCTTGGGGTAGCGCGCCACCCGGCCGACCGGCATGTCGACCCGGAACCCGGCGGCGGCGCGGTCCTCCTCGGACTCGCCACCCCAGAAGCCGTACTCGCGGTGCTCGCGGGCCCAGCCGCGGCACGCCTCGAGGGCGTCGCACCGGGTGCAGATGGCCCGGGCCCGGGACTCCCGCAGGAGTCGGGTCTCGGGTCGCTCCCCCGCCGGTGCGAAGAACAGGTCCGTCTGGCCGGCGCACGCAGCGTCGTCGGTCCAGGTCAGCGGACCGGTGAACAGCAGGCTGGACACGGTCTCCGTCGCCACCCTCGTCGCCTCCCGAATCGTCTGGTGTGGAATCCGGCGGTGCGTCTCCGGGATGCCGGTGGGGGACATCCGGCTCCCGGATCGCACGCCGGGCGACAGTGTGACCGATCGGCTGCAATCAGTCCAACAAACAGTTACGATGGATGCCATCGCTCAGAGAGATGGATGACGGGATGGAGCTCCGCCACCTCGACGCCGTGCTGGCGGTGGCCGACGAAGGATCGTTCACCGCCGCCGCCGACGTGCTGTCGACCGTCCAGAGCAACGTCTCCGAGCAGGTCCGCCAGCTCGAGGCCGAGCTCGGGGCGGAGTTGTTCGTCCGGAGCCGCCGGGGGGCCCGGCCCACCGACTGCGGCGAGGTGGTGCTCGAACGGGCCCGGCGCATCCGCCGTGAGCTCGAGGCCCTGCGGGCCGACCTGTCGATGCTCCAGGGACTCGAGGTGGGCGACGCCGGCTTCGGGGTGGTGGGCACCGCCAGCCGCTGGCTGGTGCCGGAGCTCGTGGCCGACCTCCGGACCCGGGCCCCGGGGGTCCACCTCCGGGTGGTCGAGGGCGCCAGCGAGCGGTTGGTGGCCGACGTGCGGGCCGGCGACCTGAGCCAGGCCATCGTGACCGAGCCGGTCGAGGACCGCCACGTCGTGGTCGAGACCGTCCTCGAGGAGGAGCTCCTCGGGGTGGCGCCGGCCACGGCCCGGCTGCCCCGCGGCCCGGTCCGGCTCGACGCGCTCAACGCCCTCGGCCTGGTGCTCCCGCCGTCGGGCAACCCGCTGCGCCAGGAGGTCGACGCCGCCGCGTCGGCGCAGGGGATCGAGCTCGACGTCACGGTCGAGGTCGAGGGCATCCGGCTCATCGCCGACCTGGTCGCCTCGGGGGCGGGAGCGTCGGTGCTGCCCGAGACCGCCCTGCCGACCGGCCTGTCGGGTGTGCGTGTCCGCCCGATCGCGGGCCTGCCGCCCCGCCGGCTGGCCCTGGTCCACGCCCGCGACACCTACCTGTCGATCGCCGACCGGGCGGTGCGCGACTCCGTGCTGCGGCTCGTGGCACCCGGACCCCGGGGGCGGGCATCCGTCTCCCGACCGGTCGCCCGGTCGTAGGCTTCCGGCAGGCCCGCGCGGGCCACCGGGGAGGGGATGACCGTGAGCGACGAGACCAGGTCGGGTCGGGGCGGATTCACCGTCAAGCAGGTGCTGATCGCCGTCCTGGCGGTGATCGTGCTGGTGCTGGCCATCGTCAACTTCGAGTCGACCAAGATCGACCTCGTCTTCGTCGAGGTCACGATGCCGCTGTTCTTCGTGATCATCGGCTCGGCCGTCATCGGCTGGTTGGTGGGGCTCGTCATGGGCAACCGGAAGAACCGCACCCCGAAGGACTGACCGGCTCTCAGGGTCCGCTCAGCGGACCCTGGCCCGCCTCTTACACGGCGGCACCACGATCCGGGTCGTCACTTCCCCGACCCCAGGAGCCGTCCCATGTCTGCAGTCCTCGCGTCCGCCGTCGCCCAGGTGGGCCCCCACTTCGGTCCGCCCGACCGGGCCTTCGACGGGGGTGACCACCCCTGGCGTTGGGTGATCGGCCTCGCCATGCTGGCGATCGCCCTGGCCGCCATCGCGGTCGCCGTCGTGGCGTTGGTCCGGGTCAACCGGGCGGCGGCCGCAGCGGCTCCGACCACCGTCGTCACCGGCGGGTCGGCGGGCGCGCGGGCCGTGCTCGACGACCGCCTCGCCCGCGGCGAGATCGACCCGGCCGACTACGAGGCGCGCCGCGCCCTGCTCGAG
>JAFMJM010000347.1 GCA_017853455.1 Acidimicrobiia bacterium
GACCCCCACGACGCCTGAGGCGTCAGGGCTCCTCAGGAGGCCTGACGGCCACCTTCGTCGATGAGGAGCGGATCCTCGTCGTCCCAGTTGTCGTCGTCGTCGTCGAACTCGTCGTCGTCGTCCCAGCCGTCGTCGTCGCTGACGTCGGCGAGGGTCTTCTCGCCCTCGGAGAACAGACCGTCGTCGAAGCCCTGCTTCAGCTCGCGCGCTTCACGAAAGCGACGGGCACGTCCCTTCCTCGCCACGGCGTCACCTACCTCGCGTTCTCGGACCCCGACGGTGGTGTCGGGCTGGCCCCGGTCCCGTCGACCCGGCGGACCGGGCAGGGGCGGACCCCCCATTCTCGCACGTCCGGCCGCCCCGGTCGGGTCCGGCCGCCCGGAAATCCCGGGACGGGCCCGGGGTCGCCCCCCGGGAGGGTTCCCCGCCGCCCCGGCCGGGTATCCTCGGCGGCCCGGGGCGATTGGCTCAGACGGTTAGAGCGCCGCCTTCACACGGCGGAGGTCGGGGGTTCGAGTCCCTCATCGCCCACCCGGCCAGCGGTCCCGTCGGTCCTCAGCGGCGACGGCGCAGGCCGACCCACAGCGTGGCCGTCACGATCGCCACGCCGAGGACCACCACCAGGTACTTCGCGAGCCCGACGAGCGGGTCGCCGTCGGCCGAATCCGGTGCCGCGCGGCCCGAATCCGGGTTCCGGCGGTCGGGGGCCGTGGACGACGATCCGCGGTCCGACGAGGGCGAGGTCGACGGAGAGGTCGTCTCCTTGGTCGGTGCCGCCACCGTCACCTCGGAGCGGGCCTCGGCGGCGGGCGACGCCGAGCGCACCACCACCGTCCAGACTCCCGGGGTGACCCCCGTGAGCTCGCCGGCGTAGGTCCCGTCGCCGGTGTCGGCCAGGGTGACGGGACCGATCGATGTGCCACCGGCACCCTCGGCCGTGGCGGTCACCGCCGCCCCCGACACGGTGTGCCCGTCGGACGCGTAGCGCAGGAGGGTCCGGACGCGGACCGCGTTCGGACCGGACGGCACGGCTTCGACCCCGAGGGTGCCGTCGGCACCGTGGGCACCGGCTGCGGGGGCGGAGGCGACCGCACCGAGCACGGAGAGGATGGCGACGGCCAGCCCCGCCAGCACCCGGCCACCCGCCGCGCGCCGGGTCGACGGAGCCGTTCCGCGGGGCTGCGTCACGACGCCACGACCGTGGGCTCGGTGGCCTTCACGGAGGCGACGATACGGGACCCCGGCCCCAGGTGGAGATCGTCGGCGGCGGCCCGGGTGACCTCCGCCACGAGGTCGGGAGGGCCGGCGAGGCGGACCCGGACCCGGTCCCCGAGGTCCGTGACGTCGGTGACGGTGGCCAGCCAGTGGTTGCGCGCGCTGCCGCCGGGGTCGGACCGGTGGAGCACCACCGAACGCGGGTGGACCGTCACCGTGACGGCACCGGTGACGGAACGGTCGGCGATCCGGACGGCACCGCCGCCGACGAGGCTCACCTCGCCGTCCCGGGCGGTGCCGATCAGCCGGTTCACCCCGGCGAGGTCGGCCACGAACTGCGATCCCGGTGAGAGGGTCACTTCGGCCAGGGTGCCGGTCTGGACGATGCGGCCCCGTTCGACCACGACGATGCGGTCCGCCAGCACGGCGGCGTCGACCGGGTCGTGGGTCACCACGATCCGCGCGCCTCCGGATGCGGCGAGCCGGGCGCGCAGCGCCCGCCGGACGACGGTGCGGGTGGCGGCGTCGAGGGCCGCCAGGGGCTCGTCGAGGAGGAGCACCCGTGGGCGGGTCACGAGGGCCCGGGCGAGAGCGACCCGTTGGGCCTCTCCGCCGGACAACTGCGCGGGGCGGGCCCGGAGTCGATCGGACAGTCCGAGCTCGGCGAGGGTCCGACTCGCAGCGGTCCGGGCCAGGCGCCGCCGGAGCCCCTGGGACCGCAGCGGGAATGCGACGTTGTCGCGGGCGTCGAGGAAGGGCCAGAGACGGGCGTCCTGGAACGCCACGCCGATCGGTCGGCGATCCGGCGGGACGAACCAGCCGCGTGCCGGATCGTCGACGACCACGCCGTCGATCGCGATCGAGCCGCTGTCGACCGGGGTGAGACCGGCGAGGGTGCGGAGGATGGTGGTCTTGCCGGCGCCGTTCGGTCCCAGCAGCGCGACCACCTCGTCGCCGATCGAGAGGTCCGCGGCGATCGTGGTGTCGCCCACCGTGACGCCGACGACGGCGTCGACCACGGGTGTCACCGGCCCACCCGGAACCAGCGGTCGCGCAGGGCGACGAGCACCACCAGTGCGACCGCGAGCAGGACCAGGCTCAACGCGACGGCCCCGGCCGGATCGGCACCGAGCAGGAGGTAGACGGCGAGCGGTGCGGTGCGGGTGCGCCCGGCCACGTTCCCGGCGAACGTGATCGTGGCGCCGAACTCGCCGAGGGCCCGGGCCCAGGCGAGGGCCGTGCCGGCGACCAGGGCCGGGGCGAGGAGACGCAGGGTGACGCGCCGGAAGGTGCTCCAGCGGGACGCACCGGCAGCGGCGGCCGCCTCCTCGAACCGGGGGTCGATCGAACGGAGCCCGCCCTCGACCGTCAGCACCAGGAACGGCATCGCCACGAACGTCTCGGCCACCACGGCGCCGGCCGGGTGGAACGTCAGCTGCACGCCGAGGTCGCCGAGCCAGCCGCCCACGAGACCGCCGCTGCGTCCGAAGGCGGCGAGCAGCGCGAC
>JAFMJM010000348.1 GCA_017853455.1 Acidimicrobiia bacterium
CCGACCACGTCGCCGGGTCGGGCAGCGCGACGCCGGTCGCCTCGAGGACGCCGAGCCCGAGCTCGACCGCCAGGAGCAGCGTGAGCAGGGCGTCCATGTCGACGTCGTCGTACCCGCCGGCCGCCTGGACGGCGCGGTACTGCGCTCCCCACTCCGCCAGCCGGTCCTGGAGGACCGCACCGATCAGCCGACCGGCGTCGGCGTCGGTCCGGGCGGCGTGGGCACCGTCGACCAGCAGCGCCCGGAGCCCGGCCCGATCGGCGGCCCGCTCGGCCTGCCAGGCCAACGTGCCGGGGAGATCGGCCCCCAGGCCGATCGACGGCGCCACCAGGTCGGTGCCGATGCGCTCGGCGACGACCGCCGCCAGGAGGTCGGCCTTGTTGCGGAAGTGGCCGTAGATCGCCCCGGTCGTCATCCCGGCGTCGGCGGCGACGTCGCGCAGCGAGACCGCGTCGTACCCGTCGCGCGCGATCCGTGCCCCGGCGGCGTCGACCAGCCGCTCCCGGGTCGACCGGGTCGGCGCGGCGGTCGGGAGCGCGCTCACCGCTCCGAGAACAGCACGGACTCGCGGGTGTCGAGCACGACCTCGAGCACGGAGAGGAGCACGGCGTCACCCACCCGGCGGGCCGTGCCGTTGACGATCGCGCTCGACAGGTTGGTCACCCCGGTGGCCGTGTTGTGGGTCACGTGGATGTAGGAGGAGAAGTCGGCCTCGTCGGCACGGTGAGCGGTCAGGTGGACGTTGGTGCCGTGGTGGCGCAGGGGGTACGGACTGTCGGTCCGGTGCTGGATCTCCCAGTTCATCACGTCGTCGCGGCCCCTGACGTCGGCCCGGACGAATTCCTCGAAGGCCGTCGTGCCGGTGTCGGTGCGGCACACGAAGTGGACGTCGTCGGTGAGCAGCGCGGCCAGGACGTCGAAGTTGCCCTCGTCGTAGTTCCACCACCACCGACCGACGGTCTCCTGGACCTCGCTGACGTGGATCGTTCGATCGGTCACTTGTGCATCCCTCCCGAGACGGAGATGTCGTCGCCGGTCACGAACGACGACGCGTCACTCACCAGGTACTGCACGGGACCGACGATCTCGTGCGGGTCGGCGATCCGCTTCTGGAACGTGCCCCCGGCCACCAGCTCGAAGAAGCCGGGGGCGGTGCGCTCGCCGCCTTCCATCATCTCGCTCATGAACGGGCCCGGAGAGAGCAGGTTCACCCGGATCCCGTACTGCGCCCACTCCTGGGCCTGGCTCTTCGTGAGGTTGAGCAGCGCGGCCTTCGACGAGCCGTACGCGCAGATGGCACCCCCGCCCGAGTAGGCGGCCATCGTGCCGATGTTGACGATGCTGCCCCCACCCTGCTCGCGCATGATCGAGAAGACGCACTGGCTCATCCGCAGCGGCCCCTCGAGGTTGACGGCGAAGACCTTGCGCCAGAACTCGAGCGTCATCGCCTCGGGGGTCACGCGGGCGGGGTTGATGCCGGCGTTGTTGACGAGGGCGTCGATGCGGCCGAACCGCTCGTGCACGGCCGCCACGAACCCCGGGACGGCGTCCCAGTCCCCCACGTGACAGGCGAGGCCCAGCACCTCGGCGCCGGTCGCGGCGGCGATGTCGGCGGCGACGGCGTCGCAGAGGTCCTGCTTGCGGCTGCTCACCACCACGGTCGCACCGGCGGCGGCGAGGCCCTCGGCCATCGCCCGGCCCAGCCCCTTGGTGGAGCCGGTGACGATCACCACCTTGCCGGTGACGGCGAACGGATCGGTCACGGTGCTCACAGTGGTCCCCATTCCGGTTCACGTCCCTCACGGAACGCGGCGAACGCCTGGCTGATCTCCCCGGTGCCCGTGCACATGATCTGGGTGCGGTTCTCGAGGTCGAGGGCGTGGCGGAGACTCGGGGAGTCCACCGTCTGCCACATCGTCTCCTTGGTCATCCACACCGCGAGCGGACCGTTGGCGGCGATCTGCCGGGCGGTGACGAGCGCCCGGTCGACCACCTCGCCGTCGGGCACCACGTCGAGGACGAGGCCCATCACCTGGGCCTCGGCGGCGTCGAACACGCGTCCGGTGAGGAGGAGCTCGGCCGATCGGGAGGCCCCGACCAGGCGGGGGAGGTGGTAACTGGTGCCCATGTCACAGGCCGAGACACCGCGCTTGATGAACACCGCTCCGAACGACGCCGACTCGGAGGCGAAGCGGATGTCGCAGGCGAGGGCCAGGGCGAACCCGCCCCCGTGGGCGGCACCGTTCACCGCAGCGATGACCGGCTGGCGCAGCCGGTGGATCTTCTCGAACAGCGACGCCATGAGCTCCTGGCTCATGAAGGTCCGCGTCACCGACCCCTCCGACGCCTCCATCAGACGACCGAGCGGCGTGGAGAGCCCGGTCATGTCCTCGGGACCGGCCTTCATGTCGGCACCGGCGCAGAAGCCCGCGCCCGCGCCCGTGATCACCACGACCCGGATCGCCGGATCGGCGGCGAGGGCGTCGAAGAGGACGTGGAGCTCGTCGAGGGTGCGGTTGGAGAGCGCGTTGCGCCGTTCCGGTCGGGCGATCGTGACGACGACGATCCCGTCGCCGGCGTCGTCCCGGGTGACGTGGGGTGCGCTCATGCGGATTCCTGGTCGAGCCAGTCGGTGGTGGGCGCCACCGAGTAGGTGGCGATGGCCGCCCGGACGAAGTCGACGTCGTGGAGCGGGTCGGTCGGTTCGGCGATCGCCACCCC
>JAFMJM010000349.1 GCA_017853455.1 Acidimicrobiia bacterium
AACGGCCTCGACTCCACCACCGACTCCGCCCTCGTCGCCGAGCTCGTCGCCGCCGAGTACGGCACCGACCCGCGCTCCGACGGTCGCGACCTCGAGTTGGCGCTCGAGAAGGTCCTGCCCCACCTGCAGGGCGGGTTCTCGTTCGTCGTGATGGACGAGGCGCACCTGATCGGCGCCCGTGACCCGCACGGCTTCTGGCCGCTGGTGCTCGGGCGCATCGAGGGCGGCTGGGTCCTCGCCAGCGAGACCGCCGCCCTCGACATCGTCGGCGCCCACTTCGTGCGCGACATCGAGCCCGGCGAGATGATCGTCATCGACGCCACCGGGATCCGCGAGCGGCGCTTCGCCGAGCCCGACCCGAAGCTCTGCCTGTTCGAGTTCGTCTACTTCGCCCGCCCCGACACCTACCTCTACGGCCGCAGTGTCCACGCCGCCCGCCAGCGGATGGGCGAGGAGCTGGCCCGCCAGGCGCCGGTCGAGGCCGACATGGTGATGCCGGTCCCCGAATCCGGGATCCCGGCGGCGCAGGGCTTCGCCCGCGCGTCGGGCATCCCCTACGGCGACGGCCTGGTCAAGAACCGCTACGTCGGCCGGACGTTCATCCAGCCGAGCCAGCAGCAGCGCAGCGGCGGTGTGCGCCTCAAGCTCAACCCGCTGCCCGAGAACATCCGGGGCAAGCGGGTGGTCGTGGTCGACGACTCCATCGTGCGCGGCACGACCACCAAGCAGGTCGTGGCCATGCTGCGCGAGGCCGGGGCGGCGGAGATCCACTTCCGGGTCTCGTCGCCGCCGTACAAGTGGCCCTGCAACTACGGCATGGACACCGGCCGGCGCTCCGAGCTCCTCGCCGCCGACCTGAGCGTCGGCGAGATCAAGGACTTCCTCAACGTCGACTCGCTGGCCTACCTCGAGATCGACCGGCTGACGACCGCCACCGGTGCACCGTCCGAGGCGTTCTGCACCGCCTGCCTGACCGGCGTGTACCCGGTGCCGATCGCCGACGCCGACACGAAGCACGTGCTCGAGGCGCCGGCCGCCGCCGAGGTCACGCTGCCGCTGCCGACCTCCGGCGCCGACGCGTGAAGATCGGGCGGGGCCGGGTCCCGGCCGACGACGGTCCGGCGGGTGCGCCGCTCACGTACGCTGCGGCCGGCGTCGACATCGGCGAGGGTGAGCGCGCGGTCGAGCTGATGAAGCAGCACGTCCGCTCCACGTTCCGGCCCGAGGTCATCGGTGACCTCGGCGGGTTCGGCGGGCTGTTCGCCCTCGGCCGGACCCAGTACCGCGACCCGCTCCTCGTGTCGTCGACCGACGGGGTCGGCACCAAGTCGATGCTCGCGGCGCTCACCGGCCGCTACGACACCATTGGCATCGACTGCGTCGCCATGTCGGCCGACGACATCGCAGCCCACGGTGCCGAGCCGCTGTTCTTCCTCGACTACATCTCGGTCGGCAAGCTCGTGCCTGAGCAGGTCGACGACATCGTGGCCGGCGTGGCGCGCGGCTGCCGCGACGCCGGCTGTGCGCTGATCGGCGGCGAGATGTCGGAGCACCCCGGCATCCTCGACCCCGGGGAGTTCGACCTCGTCGGCTTCGCCGTGGGGATCGTCGAGCGCGACGAGATCCTCCCCGCCGACGTCGCTCCCGGTGACGCCGTGATCGGCATCGCCAGCCCGGGTCTGCGTTCCAACGGCTACTCGTTGGCCCGCCGGGCGCTGCTCGACCGGGCGGGCCGGTCGCTCGACGACCCGGCCTGGAAGGGCGCACACCACTCGCTGGGCGAGGAGCTGCTGGTCCCGAGCGTGATCTACGCGAAGGCGCTGCTCGAGCTCCGTCGGCACGTCCCGGTCCACGCGTTCGTCCACGTGACCGGCGGCGGCATCCCCGGCAACCTGGTCCGGGTCCTGCCGGCGCACTGCCACGGCGTCGTCCACCGGGGCCGCTGGGAGGAGCCGCGGATCTTCGCGGAGATCCAGGCGGCCGGCGACATCGCGGTGGCGGAGATGGAATCGGTGTTCAACCTGGGCGTGGGGATGCTCGTCGTCCTGCCCCGGTCCGAAGCCAACCGGGCGCTCGACGTGGTGCGCAACGCCGGGCACGACGCCTGGGTCGTCGGGGAGCTCGTCGAGGGCTCGCCGGGCGTCACCGTCGAGCACTGACCGCCCCGCCGCGGCCGACCTCTCCGGGGCACTTCCGGGGACTCCGGGCGTGGGTACTTGCGTTCCGGGGCAACCACCCGTATTGTCTCCATCAGTTCTGCAAACGTTTGTCGGGACGATCCGGTGGATACCGGAGAAGCCGGGCAGATCGGAACCCAGACCGGTGCGGGGTCGAGCCCCGAGGACCGAACCGAGGAGGCGACCAGATGACGATCCCCGAGACCGAGGAGCTCCTGACCCCGTCCGAGGTGGCGGCGATGTTCCGGGTCAACCCGAAGACCGTCACCCGCTGGGCGCGGGCCGGTCGCATCTCCTACATCAAGACCCTGGGCGGTCACCGGCGCTTCCGGGCCAGCGAGATCCGCCGCCTCCTCGAGGAGGCGGGCTCACCCGACGAGGGCTGAGCCCCACCCTGCCGCAACGGAGAGCGCCCGGGTCCGATCGGACCCGGGCGCATTCGCGTGGCTCGGCTGGTGGCCGGGGCCGGCGTCGATCCGGCGACCTCACGCTTTTCAGGCGTGCGCTCTGCCAACTGAGCTACCCGGCCGGG